>CAZMFH010000055.1:8996-12908 GCA_964565485.1 uncultured Verrucomicrobiota bacterium
ACCTGGCGTAAACCGCGCTGCGGGGTCGTGCTCATTTACCGACCGCCCTTTCTGAAATAGTCGTATTGTCACGCATCCGCCCGAGTTCCACGGTGCGGCGAATACGCTGATTGCCCAGTTTGTAAAGATAGGCCAGAATTTCGGCAACCGCCCCGAAAAACTGGGATGGAATCGCATGCCCGACTTTGACGTATTTATAAAGACCGCGCGCCACTTCCGGTTTTTCGAGAATCGGCACGTCATTTTCGCGGGCAATGGCCTTGATTTTTTCCGCCACCAGGCGCAGCCCCTTGGCAACCACCACGGGCGCATTCATTTTTTCGGGATCATACTGCAGCGCCACAGCCACATGGGTGGGGTTGGTAATCACAATACTGGCTTTCGGCACGGCCGCCATCATGCGCGACAGGGTAAGCTCGCGCATTTTCTGGCGCTGTTTGTTGCGGACCACCACCGGCGATTCCTGGCTTTTATGCTCATCCTCAACTTCCTTTTTGGTCATCATCATGGTCTTCTCATAATTATGATGCTGGTAAACATAATCCACCGCCGCCAACACCACGAACACCAACACCACCGCAAGGGCCGTCAAAAACAAAAGCCTGATCATCCAAACGCCAAACGTTTCGATCGGCCAGGCGGCAAGACTCATCAACGCCGGAATCTGTCTGCGCAAAACAATATAAAGGATAATTGTAATCAGTAAAACCTTTAAAAGCGACATGCCCAATTTATAAAGCGCATTGAGTGAAAATATTTTTTGGAGCCCTTTGACGGGATTAAAAGCGCTCCATTTCGGTTCAAGCGTTTTCAAGCTGAGGTATGGCCCGGTTTGCGCCACATTGGCAATAATCGCAGCCAGCATAACCGGAATCATAATCGGCGCAAGCGTCGCCGCCAGAAAAAAACTTCCGCTTTTAAACCAGGCTTGTATGCAGGCCGGATCCCAGACAATATTCGCGCCAACCGACAGGCGATTAACTTCGCCCAGCAACCGCACAAGCTGCGCGCCGACATACGGCACAGCCAGGCGCAAAGCCAGGAATCCGGATAACAAGACGGCCACTGTTTCGATCTCCGAGGATACGCACAGCTCCCCTTTTTCCCGGCGTTCCCGGCGTCTTTTCGGTGTTGCCGGTTCAGTTTTGCCTTCCTTGCCTTCCATATCAACGTTCTTTCTCTTTTAATCAAACACCGTCTTAACCACCAACAAGCACCCGGGCGCTGAACCTGAGCAGGATTTCGCCCAACCTGCTCAACAATGATCCGCCATGCACAAGAATAAAGCCAAAAGTCATAAACCCCACGGAAAGCCGAATAGGCAATGAAAGAAAAAGAATATTAAAATCAGGCGCCATCCTGGCAATCAGCCCCAGCGCAAGGCAAAGCACAAAGTCAACGGCCAGCATTGGCGCGGCCAGTTTGACAGCCCAAATACAGGCTTGCTGAAACAATAAAACGATGTCGGACAACAAAGCGCTCGTCAACCAGGCGGCAGGATTCAAGGGCAGAACATCAAAGCTTTGATATAACAAACGAATCAAAACCAAATGCACATCATTAATGACAAAAATCACCGTGCAAACCAGCTGCAGCATCGAACCGAAAATCGCGCCGGAAATGCCGCTGGCCGGATCTATTGCCTGCGCCATGCTCAAAGAACTGCCGAACCCAATAACAAAACCTGCCAGACTGCAAACCATAAACACGATATTACTTACAAAAGCGATCACAAAACCAAGCAAAACCTCATTAAGCAGCACCATGACCAGGTCAAAAACATTCGCAAGATTTGCCAGGGCAAAAGCGCTGCCCGATGAGAGCAAGGGCGTAAATAAAAGCGCCAGAATCAACGCCAGCGCCGCCCGGATCCGAACCGGCATCCCTCGACCGCCCAACACGGCCGCTCCGCCGACAATGGCGCCGGTTCTGGCCAGAACCAAAAGAAATATCTGCGGATAATAGCCCACTTGAATGTCCATTTAAACGCCTAAGCCCCCATTTGTGAAAACAACGCAAAAACCTGTCCGAAAAAACCGGACATCTGCTCAAGAATCCACGGCAAGGTCAAACCGGTTACCACGCCGGCCACCATAATTTTCGGAACAAACGTCAGGCTTTGATCGCGAATTGATGTAATCGTCTGAAGGATATTGAGGATCACACCGGTTACAACAGCGGTCAACAGGAAAGGGGCGCTGATTTTGCCGGCCGTGAACATAACCAAATATGCCATATCCAACACAAACTGCGGAGTCATTCGGCAACCTCGCTTTCCAGGCACCCATTACATTTTAAAACTTATCACCAGATTCTTGAGCAACAAAGTCCATCCATCCGCCAAAATAAAGAAAAGGATTTTGATGGGCAACGAAATCATCATTGGCGGCAACATCATCATACCAAGCGACATCAGTGAAGCCGAAACGACAAGATCCACCACAAGAAACGGAAGATAAATCAAAAAACCAAGTTGAAACGCCGTTTTCAGTTCGCTGGTCATAAAGGCCGGGATTAAAGCGATCATATCCACATCCTCCGGGCGTTGCGGCGCCGGCGATCCGGACATCTCAATAAACATGCCTAATTCCTTACTGCCGGTTTGTCGAAGCATAAACGCCCGCAAAGGGGTAATGGCTTCCTGCCAGGCGGCCTCCTCGGAAATCTGCTCGTTAACATACGGTTGAATTGCCTTGGTATTAATCTGCTGCCAAACAGGGGCCATGATAAAAATTGTCATAAAAATCGCCAAGCCGCTCAAAATCTGGCCCGATGGCGCATGTTGCGTCCCCATCGCCTGGCGCAGGAAACCAAGCACAATCATAATGCGCGTAAAAGAAGTCATCATAACGACAAAAGAAGGCGCCAAACTGAGAATGGTCATCAAAATAAGAATTTTGATTGAAGTGCTCAGTTCCTGGCGCGTGGAAGCCGGATTCAATTGAATCAAAAGCCCCATCGGCTTGAGTGTGCCGCCTTCCGGCAGCAAGGAAGACACGCCCGTCGGCTGCAATCCGGTAAGCACATTGGTTTCCGCCCGCGCTGACCCTGACCACAATATGCAAGCAAGCCCGGCAACCAAAAACAAATGATAAATCTTATTACATGCGCGCATGCTGTATCCCATTATTAGCCGGCGGAGACTGCCTCATTCTCCGCAGCGCAATTTTGCGCCAATGTGTTGCGCGTTAGCTCAACAATCTGATCGGCAGAAACGCCAAGCAACATTTCATCGCCGTCAATCCGGACCAAAGCCAGATATTGGCGTTGCCCAAGATTCAACCGTTCGATAACCCGCAAACGCCGCGCATCGCCAATCAAGCCGGTCCTGCAAATGCGTTTCTTCAAAAACCATGTTACCGCCCACAAACATCCCAACACTACCAAAAGCGCCCCAAACGAACGCCAGGAACTGACTGTAGCCTTTTCCGGCAAAACAGGCGCCGGCGCGGAAGCCTTCAACCATGGGATGGCATTATTTGTAAACGCAACCACCGCATGTTCCTGCCCAACATCGCAATCCGCCCCATCTTCACCATATCCGCCGGTTGCCGCCAGAAACAGTAAAGCGCAAGTTACCATATAAATGATTGTTTTCATTGCCAATGGCAAAGCACCCGCAATGCCATTGGCTTTCAAATGTTTAACTACAACAACTTACGCTTAAAAAAACGCCGGCCTTTTTGTTCGTCAAGATCGGATTTAACAACAGGTTCGAGAAAGATACGACATGGCAAGCGCCCTGCTTGCAAGCAAAGCAAATGGATACTTGGGAAACAAACAGTTATCGTTTGCTCTTTGTCTGGCCGGATGACCCAAAATCGCCGGAAAACATCGCCGAAAAGGACGATTATTTGCAGCGTATTATCGTTTTGCATCATCAAAACGACATACACATGACATATAAACACC
>CAZMFH010000056.1:0-7550 GCA_964565485.1 uncultured Verrucomicrobiota bacterium
GTTTTGCGTCTGGCAGCATCAATTGCTCCGGGTGGATCGTTTCTCTTGGCCTTGATGTTGCGTGGCACATTGGCCGAATTGCGCACGGCGCGTCGGCGGGTGGCCGCTTGCAAAGGTTCTTTTGCGCCATTGCCGGCGCATAACGAAATTTGCCGCATTTTGAAAGACGCCGGTTTGCGGCTTGCGCATACACACCATGAAAAAATTTCCGCAACGTTTGCTTCGGCGCAAGCATTTCTGAAAGCGTTGCATGATCAAGGCGTAACGGGTGGATTGTTGTCGCATTCCGCCCTTCCGCTCAATCGTTCGGAACTGAAAGCGTTTTTACGCAATTACCAGCGATGTTATCGGAATGCAAACGGTGTTTATGCCACTTATCGTGTGGGGTATTATCTCGCGTGTAAAGAATCTCGATCTGCGCCTGGATCATTGTGAATCAGGGCGAAGGACCGGCGCGCCCCATGCTAAACAGGCCATGAAAGAAATATTGACAATTGCTGCCGGCGCTTTAACGTATGCCTGAGTTCCGTGATGAGGTCAGGATGCCGCAGCTGTATTTGCCTGCGCGCAAGCAGAAGGCGCGGAGCATGCCGCTGTAGCAACTAATCGTACTGTTTGAGAGTCTGCAATATAAGGATTTATTTGAATCCAAACGAAGACATTCTGGTTGCGGCTAAAGCCGCTTTGGGGAGGGCAGGAGAATGAAGGCGATTGTTAAAAAAAAGTCTCAACCCGGTCTGTGGCTTGACGATGTTCCCATTCCGCAAATGGGCATTAATGATGTATTGATCAAAATCAAAAAGACGGCAATTTGCGGCACGGATGTTCATATTTATAATTGGGATCAGTGGTCGCAAAAAACCATACCGGTTCCAATGGTGATTGGACATGAATTTGTGGGGGTGGTGGAGCGGGTGGGGGATAATGTCGCCGATTTTCATCCCGGCGATTTGGTCAGCGGCGAGGGGCATATTGTTTGTGGGCGTTGCCGCAACTGTCTGGCTGGGCGTCGGCATCTATGCATGAAGACCAGCGGCGTGGGGGTCAACCGTACGGGCGCTTTTGCCGAATATCTCTGCATTCCGATGACCAACGTTTGGTATGCCGACTCCAAAATCCCCATGGATATTTTGTCAATTTTCGATCCGTTGGGCAACGCTGTTCATACGGCTTTATCTTTTGATTTGCTGGGCGAGGACGTTTTGATTACCGGCGCCGGACCGATTGGTATTATGGCGGTTGCGGTTGCGCGGCATGCAGGAGCGCGCTATGTTGTCGTTTCTGATGTCAATCCCTATCGTCTTGAATTGGCGCGCAAAATGGGCGCCACCCTGGCGCTTGATGTGCGCCGGGAGAGCATTGCCGATGCCCAGAAAAAACTGGGCATGAAAGAAGGCTTTGATGTCGGGCTGGAAATGTCCGGCAGCCCGGTGGCGCTGCGCGACATGACGGCCAATATGTGTCATGGCGGCAAGATCGCCTTGCTCGGCATCTTGCCGCAGGATACGCCGATGGACTGGAACACCGTCATTTTCAGTTCGCTGACAATTAAGGGAATTTATGGGCGCGAGATGTATGAGACCTGGTACAAAATGACTTCCATGATTCAAAGCGGATTGAATGTTGCGCCGGTGATTACGCATCACTTCCATTATACCGAATTTCAGAAAGGTTTCGATGTGATGTGTTCCGGCAATTCCGGCAAAGTGATTCTGGATTGGGAAAAATGATGAGGGAGGCACACCATGTTTGACGATATGCGGCCATTATTGGATGAACAGCTTGCGCAAATCCGGCAAAGCGGGTTGTTCAAGGAGGAACGGGTGCTGCAAAGTCCGCAGGGAGCGCGCGTAGCTCTGGCGGATGGGCGCACGGCGCTCAATTTTTGCGCCAACAATTACCTGGGACTGGCCGCGCATTCGGAGGTTATTGCCGCGGCGCGGGCGGCGCTCGACCGCTGGGGCTACGGGCTTTCTTCCGTGCGTTTTATTTGCGGCACCCAGTCCGTTCACAAGGAACTCGAACAGCGCCTTGCCGTATTTCTGGGCATGGATGATGCCATTTTGTATTCCTCCTGTTTTGACGCGAACGGCGGCCTGTTCGAAACGCTTCTGTCCGACAAGGATGCCGTGATCAGCGACGAATTAAATCATGCCAGCATTATTGACGGCATTCGGCTCTGCAAAGCCGCGCGGCTGCGCTACAAATCATCCGATATGGCGGAATTGGAAGACAGACTGCGGCAGTCCCAGTCTGCACGTGTCCGTCTGATTGCCACGGATGGAGTTTTTTCAATGGACGGCGCGATTGCCTTGCTGGATCAGATTTGCAATCTTGCTGAACGTTATCGCGCGCTGGTGATGGTGGATGACTCGCATGCCGTCGGTTTTCTGGGCGCAACCGGACGTGGCACACACGAATACAGGGACGTGATGGGCAGAGTTGATATTCTTACCGGAACGATGGGCAAGGCGCTCGGTGGCGCAAGCGGCGGATATGTAAGCGCGCGCCAGCCGATTGTTGATTTGCTGCGCCAGCGCTCGCGGCCCTATTTGTTTTCCAATACTGTTGCCCCAATGATAGCTGCGGCCTCAATCAAGGCGCTGGAATTGTTGTCGGCCTCCACCGCGTTGCGCGACCGGTTGATGGAAAATGCCGCCTATTTCCGGCGCGGCATGCAGGAGCAAGGTTTTTCGATCAAGGTCGGCGAACATCCGATTGTGCCGGTCATGCTTGGCGATGCCATGTTAGCCCAAAAAATGGCGGCGCGCCTGCTTGAAAAAGGCGTCTATGTGATTGGCTTCTTTTATCCTGTGGTGCCGCATGGCTTGGCGCGAATTCGCGTGCAGATTTCCGCCGCACATACACGTGATGATCTTGATTTTGCGCTGCGTCAGTTTGCGGATGTCAAACGCGAATTCAGCCTGCCATAACATCAGAACAACGTCGCGATTCAGCGCGGTTTATACTTTGGGCAGGCTTTTTTCGTAATCGCTTTTGGAGAGCAGGGCGCCAAAGTCTTCCGGCGAATCCGGAGTCATTCGGAAAAGCCAGCCTTCCCCGAACGGATCGGAATTGATGATTTCCGGCGTATCGGCGAGTTTGGCGTTGACTTCCGCAATTGAGCCGGCGATGTGCGCATGAACATCGGAGGCGGCCTTAATGGATTCGACCACGACAGTTTCTTCGCCGGCTTCATAGTGGCGATTAAGTTCGGGCATTTCGATATAAGTGATGTCGGAAAGCTGGTGTTGCGCAAAGTCGGTTATGCCTACTTCCAGGATGTCGCCTTTTTCGCGCACCCATTCATGTGTTTTGGTGTATCGCAGTTCAGGGGGATTGTTGCTCATGTTATGGTTGTTCCTCCGTTCGGTTTTATTTTTTTTGCTTTTCTGCTGTTCATCAAATAAGTTTTAGATTATCTTTTTTAAAGACGCAACAGAAAAAAATAAAAAAATGGAATAGATGCACGGGTGTGTCATGCGCGGCGGCTCGCCCGGCGGTCTCGCCCTGACAAAGACAAATTTGGCCGCAATGGTGCGGCGAGACGTCCTTGCTGAGCCGTCTTTTGCGAGTATGACGCAGACTTGGGAATAGACGCATGGAAATCAAGGCGAATTATGAATCCGGCATACTGCGCCTGGTTTTGCGCGGGCGACTGGACACTTTTGGCGCTGTGCCTGCGCAAAAAGCGCTTGACGCGTATTTTCTTCAGCATCCGCGCTATATATGTCTTGATCTGACTGGCGTTGATTTTATCAGCAGCGCCGGGTTGCGTTTTTTGATGATTGCCTTAAAAGAGGCTTCTGCGCGGCAGGGGCGTTTGGTTTTAGCCGGGTTGCAACCTTATTGCCGCGCTGTTATCGAAACGATTCGTGTGGCCGATGCAATGGTGTTGTGTGAATCGGCAGAAGAGGCGCAAGAGTTATGCCGGCATTGGCTGGCGGCGAAACAGGACGATGGTGCGGTTTGATCATGATTGGAAAGGAATACACTTATGCGTTTAAAGGGCAGGTCTGCTTTGGTAACCGGCGCAAGTCGCGGATTGGGACGCGCCATGGCTCTGGAGTTTGCCGCACAGGGCGCCAATGTGGCAATCAATTACATTGCGGTTGAGGAGCGTAACCGAGCTGATGCCGAAAAGGTGGCGAGCGAATGTGCGGCTTGCAATGTTAAAGCATTGCCCGTGGAAGCAGATGTAACCGATTTCGACGCCTGTCAACGCATGGGTGCGCGTGTCTTGGCGGAATTCGGGCAAATTGATATTTTGGTCAACAATGCGGGCATTTTACGCGACAAAACATTGCGCAAAATGACTGCGGAACAATGGAATTCCGTGATCAATGTCAATTTAACCGGCGCTTTTAATGTTACCAGAGGCGTGATAGAGGCAATGCTGGAACGCAATTACGGACGCATCGTCAGCGTCAGCAGCATCAGCGGCTTGCAGGGCTTTCATGGTCAGACCAATTATTCGGCCAGCAAGGCCGGTATAACCGGTTTCACCAAGGCGCTTGCCAGAGAGGTTGCCGGCAAAGGCATTACGGCCAATGCGATTGCGCCGGGGTTCTTCGAAACGGAAATGCTGGGCGAGATCAAAGAAGATGTGATGGCGCATTATCGGCAGGTTATTCCAGTCGGTCGTTTGGGCAAGCCCTCCGAATTGGCCAAATTAGTTGCCTTTCTATGCAGCGAAGATGCCGGTTATATTACGGGGCAGGTTATTGGTATTAACGGCGGATGGTATATGTAAGGGAGTGGAATGCATATGGCCAGGATAATGTCGGCGCGAGCGGCCGTTGGATTGATTCAGAACGGCAACACGGTCATATCGAGCGGCTTTGTTGGTTGCGGGGTTTGTGAGGAACTTTTGTCCGCATTGGAAAATCGTTATTTGGAAACGGGGTTGCCGCGCGATTTAACTTTTGTTTATGCGGCCGGGCAGGGGGATGGCGGCAAGCGCGGCATGAATCATGTGGCTCATGAAGGCTTGGTCCGGCGTGTGATTGGCGGGCACTGGGGGCTTGTGCCGCGGATGGGCGCTTTGGCGGCGGAAAATAAAATCGAAGGATATTGTTTTCCGCAGGGTGTTGTCGCGCACACCTATCGCAATATTGCGGCGGGGCGTCCAACGATAACGCATGTCGGACTGGGCACTTTTGTTGATCCGCGCTTTGGCGGCGGCAGAATTAACAGTCGGACTACGGAAGAGTTGGTCGAGCTGGTGCGGATTGACGGACGGGAATGGCTGCATTACCGGCATTACAAACCTGATTTTTGTTTCCTGAGAGGCACCACCGCCGATGAGCATGGCAATATCAGTCTGGAACGCGAAGCCATTACCATTGAAACCCTGGCTGTTGCGCAGGCGGTTCACAACAGCGGCGGTCAGGTTATTGTGCAGGTTGAACGTTTGGCCAAGGGCAAGCTGAATGCCCGAACTGTGGTGGTTCCGGGCATTTTTGTGGACATTGTCGTGGTGGCTGATCCGGAAAACCATTGGCAGACATTTGCTGTTCGTTACGATCATGCCTTGAGCGGCGAAATGCGTGTTCCCCTCGACACTTTGCCGAGTGTGCCCTTGAATGAACGCAAAATTATTTGTCGCCGGGCTTTTATGGAGCTTGTCCGCGGCAGCATCATAAACTTCGGCATCGGCATGCCGGAATTGATTGCCAATGTGGCCGTGGAAGAAGGCGCCGATGAGTTCATGCAGGCAACGCTCGAATCCGGATTGATTGGCGGAGTGCCGGCATCGGGCTTGAGTTTTGGTGTTGCACGCAATGCGGATGCCATTATCTGCCAGCCGGCAATGTTTGATTTTTATGACGGCGGCGGACTGGATATGGCGTTTCTCGGCATGGCCGAAACTGATTCGGAAGGCAATGTCAATGTCAGCAAGCTTGGCAAGCGTATAGTGGGCGCGGGCGGCTTTATTAATATTACGCAAAACGCAAAGCGTGTTGTCTATTGCGGAACATTTACTGCCGGTGGTCTCGAAATTGCGGTGGCGCACAACCGGCTTGCAATCAAAAAAGAAGGGCGAATCAGAAAGTTTGTTGCGCAAACAGGCGAAATAACTTTCAGCGGCAGGCAGGCGCGGAAAAACGCACAAAAAGTGCTCTATATCACCGAGCGTGCTGTTTTTGATTTGCGTGCTGACGGACTTTGGTTGACTGAAATCGCGCCCGGCATGGATCTGCAAAAAGACATATTGAGTGTCATGGATTTTATGCCCAAGATTGCCGATCCTTTGCTGGTGATGGATGAACGCCTTTTTGGCGAAGCGCCTATGGGTTGGAAAATGCCGCAACAGAGAGGAAATCCGAAATGAATGAAGTTTATGTTTCTGCGGCGTGTCGCACGCCAATCGGAAGATTTGGTGGAGCTTTGAGCGTCTTGACCGCCGGTGAATTGGGCGCCATGGCAATCAAAGATGCTTTGCGCCGGGCAGGCGGGGTGGATTGTGTGGATGAGGTTGTGATGGGCAATGTGATTCAGGCCGGGCAGGGGCAGAATCCGGCGCGACAGGCTGCCTTGAAAGCCGGATTGCCGGAAACCGTGCCTTGTCTGACGGTCAATAAGGTTTGCGGTTCAGGCATGAAAGCGGTTGTTATGGCGGCACAAGCAATTAAAGCCGGCGATGCTGCGGTCGTCGTCGCCGGCGGCATGGAGGCAATGAGCCGCGTGCCTTATGCGCTGGCAAGGCCGCCGGGCGTGTTTGGCGATTTGACTCTGGCGGATTTGATTTTGCGTGATGGCTTGACTGATGCGTTTGACGGACGGCACATGGCGCTGATGGCCGAAAAATTGGCCGCTCGTTTTGGCATTTCAAGGGAAGCCCAGGATGTTTATGCCGAGCGCAGCCAGCGGCTTTGTCGGGGCGCGCAAGAGGCGGGCAAGTTTCGTGATGAAATAGTTCCGGCGCCGGTCAAAACACGTAAAGGAGAAACAATCTGCGCGCAGGACGAACATCCGCGTCCAGAGACAACTCTGGCTGTGTTGTCCAAGTTGCGACCGGCTTTCGATCCGCAAGGCACGATCACGGCCGGCAACGCGAGCGGGATGAATGACGGCGCGGCGGCGCTTGTGCTGGCTTCCGGCGCATGTGTTCGCGAGAAGCAGTTGCCGGTTTTGGGCAAGGTGCTTGGCTGGGCATCGGCGGCGCTGGCGCCGGAGCTTTTCGGCATAGCGCCTGCGGCAGCTGTGCGTATGGCGCTTGCCCGGGCGGGACTGACCCTGGAGGATATTGGGGTTATTGAGGCCAATGAGGCTTTTGCGGCGCAGACCTTGGCTTTGGCGCAAGAAGTAAAGTGGAAAGATGAAATTGTGAACGTCAATGGCGGCGCCATTGCGCTTGGCCATCCGATTGGCGCAAGCGGCGCGCGCATATTGGTAACATTGCTTTATGAGATGCAGCGCCGCCGGGTTAAATACGGTCTGGCGACTCTTTGCATCGGAGGCGGCATGGGGATCGCCATGGTTGTTGAAGCAGCCTGATTCAGTTTCCCATAATTTGCTCGAAACGGGACTGACGTTCAGCCGTTGTC
>CAZMFH010000056.1:7560-12771 GCA_964565485.1 uncultured Verrucomicrobiota bacterium
GAGCCGAGTTGTTTGGCAATATCCGCGATGCGGCTTTCGGGGGACGGATGAGTTTTGGCGAATCCGGCGCCGCCTGGTTTAAGGTGTTTTTTCATTTCGTTCAGCATGGCCGGAAGACCGTTTGGGTCATAACCGGAGCGTTGCAGAATGGTTATAGCCGCCCGGTCAGCTTCGCGCTCAAAGGCGCGTGAGTAGACGCTGTTTACCATTGTAGCGGTAATGTCGCTGATTGAACCCTCAAAGGCTTCCGTGAGTTGGGCCAGCTCCTGGCCGCCAAGTGATTTGGCGCTTTCCGTTGCCAGGATGGTCAGAGCAGATGTGATTCTGCTTTTTTTGATGGCCTGCAAACCGTGTTTGTGCTGTACATGCCCGATTTCATGGGCTAAAACCGCTGCCAGAGCGTCTTCGCTGGCGCAACAACGCAGCATGCCGCGCGAAACGAAGATCAATCCTCCCGGCGATGCAAAGGCATTGACTTCCTCTGTAGCCATGATCAGAAAATGGTAGCCGCCGAATGTTTCCGGTTGGTCTGAAAATTGAGCCAGTGTTTGGCCAAGCTGGTTGAGATAAAGATTGGCGGCTTCATTGTCAAAAGGCTGGTATTGGTTGAGCAATACTGCGCCAACTGTGCGTCCGATGTAATATTCCTGCTCGGGCGTGATTTCATCAAATGTTTTGGCAATCGCCGTGCCGGCTTTTTTGATTGATTCACCTTGCTCAGGGGTTGCCACTCCGGCGGCCACCGCGACACCGGCGCCGACTTCCGAAAGCGTATGCATGGTCTGGCATGCCGTCAGGCAGAGGCAAAACACCGCGCCGCATCCTATCATGGTGTAGCGAAAGAAGAGCTTCATCGTGCGCCTCCTTCCGGCGGCTTGAGTCCGCCGTTTTGCAGGAAGTTTTGTTTTTCGTGCGCAGAGATACGGATGGCTTCCATGCGGTTGATCCAGGCGAAATCAATGTTCTTGTGTTTGGCTTTGAATTGCGCTTCAACTTCGGAGTTAAACCCTTTACCAGCCAGCGCAAGTTCATCACCGGATGCGGCTACTTGTGCCTGTTGCCGGTTGGAGGCAAGCACAATCCGTTTGGACGATAAGGCCGAATTATGCATCCAGCCGACAGTGCCGTTGCCGCTGGCGACGCGAACCCATGCGTCCTTGTTTTGCTGCGCTTCAACTTGATCGCCATAGGCGCAGGTTCCGATGATTTTGCCGAGAAACGAAGGTGTTTCCCGCAAAGGCGCTTCCTTAACCTGGACGCTCATGGGCTTGGCGGCAACGAGACCCGCCAGGCAGAATTGGATCAACAACGTGAAAAATATCAATTTTATTGCCGACATCATTTTGCGGCCTCCTTTCTTGCTTCTCTTTTCGGAAATTTACATAAAAACATTGCTTATTTCCAGTAAATATTTTATCGTTCATCCGCCAATCGGCCATTATGATCTGATTGCTTTCAGTTTGTGATATGGTCGGCGCAGCCGGATGGATATGAGCAAAACGAGTAAAACAGTCAAAAATCGCCCGGATTGGGACACTTATTTTATGGACATTGCTCAGGCGCTCAAGCGCCGCAGCAACTGCATTCGCCGGGATGTGGCGGCTTTGATTGTTCTGGAGCATCGTATTATCAGCACAGGTTATAATGGCACTCCGAGCGGCATTAAAAATTGTTTTGAAGGCGGGTGTCCGCGTTGCGCGAGTAATGCGCCATCCGGAGATCGCCTGGGTGAGTGCATTTGTGCGCATGCCGAGGAGAACGCCATTGTGCAGGCGGCGCGCTATGGAGTTGCTTTGAAGGGCGCAACGCTCTACTGTACGGAAAGCCCCTGTCTCTTGTGCGCTAAAATGATTGTGGCCGCCGGAATTGTCGAGGTGGTTTATGAAGCGGCCTATTGCTTTAACAAGCAGGCCTTGCGAATGTTTAAGGAAGCGCATGTGCGTTGCCGACGCTTTCGGCGCAAGCAAATGAAATGTCGTTGAAATTGGAGCTTTCTGTTCCCCGCCATCTTGGTTTGGCAAACAGGTTGGCCGGACAAATAAAAAAGTTGTTTTAATTCTTGGTTTTGATATATAGTTTGTTTGTTGGCGAATGAGGATTGGCCGACTTGAAGGTTGTGTCTTTTGCAAGGAATGCGTCATGGCTAAAATGGGAATGAAAATTCTTGTGGTTTTGTTGTTGTTGCTTGGCGCGGCTGCTTTGGTTTTGGGTGTTTTGCTCTTTCAACAACGCGAAACACTGAAAGGACGAACCCAAAAGCTTGAAGCGGCTATCCATCAAATAGCGGCTGTGGTCGAAAAGGACGAAGATAATCCGGCAATAAAAATCAGCATTCCGTCTGATCAACTCAAAACTTTCAAGGCCTCGCCGGGTGGGCCGGCGACGATGGATGCGCCCTTAAATCAATTGGTTAATGGCGCCCAGCATCAGTTGATTCGCCTCAATCAAACCCGCACTGATCTTGCTGAGACAAAATTTAATTTATCCAATACCGTTAGCGCGCTTGTCGCAACATCCAATGAACTGACCGGCGCCAGGGCGACAATCAAGGAGCAGGAAGGCACAATTGACGCGCGCAATGCGACCATCAGCGAAAAAGAGGTGGCCATCAACAATCTTGAGCGCGAACAGCGTGAATTGCGCGCCAACAATGAGTCATTGCAGGCCAAGAATACCGAGTTGGAATTCAAAAATCGCGATCTGATGGATACCAATGCCGTTTTGATCTCCAAGATTCAGGAAATATCCAAAATGGTTAGTCCGGAATCGCGCAAGTCAGCCATTCCCAAGGGGCGTCTGGGCGCGCTGGCTTATGTCAATGCCGATTGGAATTTTGTGATCGTGCGCTTGAACGAGGACAGCGCCAAATTGATTTTGCCGCCGCAGGAGCTTTTAATCCATCGCGCGGATCAGTTGGTCGGCAAGGTGCGTGTGGAGACTGTGGTTGACAACCTTGCCGTGGCTGAGATCATCAATGACTGGCAAAAACTGCCAATGGCGGCGGGGGATTATGTCATTCATTAATCTGTATGCCGTCTGTTTGGTCTTGGCGTGCGTAATTTTGCTGGCAGGCTGTTCTACGACCGGCAGTCAGTCTGACGTGCCTTGGAATGTGCCGCAACCATGGGAAGGCGCTCCTTCCGTTCCCGGTCTCCAACCGTAGACGTTCCATTTTTAAGCCATTGGCGTCGGATTTGCGCCTGCAATCACATCAGGAGCGCGCTTTCATGGCCAACAATGCTTCCGCGATCTGAACGGCGTTTGTCGCCGCTCCCTTCCTGATATTATCGCCGCAGACAAAGAGCGCCAATCCGTTCTTGACGCTTTCATCGAGACGAATACGTCCCACCAACACATCATCCTGTCCGGAAACATCAAGTGGCATCGGATATTGATCGTTCTCCACCGCATCAATAACTTTAACACCCGGCGCCTTGGCGAGGATGATGCGCGCTTCCTCCGGGTCAATGGGACGGTCAAACTCCATGTTCAGCGCCTCGCTGTGTCCGTTAATCACAGGCACACGAACGCAGGTTGCACAAACCCTGATTTTTTTGTCTTCAAGGATTTTGCGTGTCTCGTTGCGCATTTTTACTTCTTCGCTTGTATGGCCGGGCATATCCGGTTTGATCCCGCCTATTTTCGGGAGAACGTTGAATGCGATTTGGTGCGGATAGGCGGCATGTTTCATCGGTTGATTGGCCGCAAACGCCTTAACCTGTTCTTCCAATTCGATGATTGCATTGCGGCCGGTGCCCGAGACCGCTTGGTATGTGCTGGCAATGAAACGACGCACTTTTGCCACACGATGCAGCGGCGCCAAAGCCATAAGCGCTATGATTGTGCTACAGTTCGGATTGGCAATCAGTCCCTGATGATTGTTGAGGGCATGGGAATTGATTTCCGGAATAACGAGGGGGACGCGCGAGTCCATTCGGAAATCGTCCCCGTTGTCAATGACGATCACACCTTGTTCGACAGCCTGCCAGCCGAATTGTTGCGAAGCTCCCTTGGCGCCTTCGGTGCCGGCGAAAAAGGCAAAATCCAGTCCGTGGAATGCTTCAGGCGTAGCCGGCACAACATGAAAAGTTTCACCGGCAATTTCCTCGTCGCGTTCGCTGCGCGCCATAACGCGGATTTCGGAGGCAGGAAAATCGCGTTGCCTCAGGACTTTGATCATTTCCGTGCCGACTGCGCCAATTCCAACTATGCCAACTTTATATTTTTGCATGCTCATTTTCCAACGAATGCTTATTCTTGCTTTAACCGGCCACATTTTGGGCAACCATATCGCCGACCTGGCTGGTTGTGTAACCCATCTTGCCGGCGCTCAGATTCTTGATTTTTTGAGCGGTAGCCTGCATGACAGCTTTTTCCACCGACTGCGCGGCGTCGGATTCGCCCAATTCATCAAGCAACATGGCGCCGGCGCAAATGGCGGCCAACGGATTAATGATGTTTTGCCCGGTATATTTCGGCGCTGAGCCGCCGATTGGCTCGAACATGCTGACACCTTCCGGATTGATGTTGCCGCCTGCGGCAATGCCCATTCCGCCCTGGGTCATAGCGCCCAAATCGGTAATAATGTCGCCAAACATATTTTCTGTTACAATGACATCAAACCACTCAGGGTTTTTGACCATCCACATGCAAGTGGCGTCAACATGATAATAATCGCGCTTGATGTCGGGGAATTCCCTGGCGCCCAGCTCGTGAAATGCCCTTTCCCAGAGATCGAAAACATAGGTGAGCACATTGGTTTTGCCGGACAGCGCCAGGGTTTTGTTTTTATTGCGTTTTTGGGCATATTTAAAGGCATAACGCAGGCAGCGTTCGACCTGAAAACGCGAATAAATCATGTTTTGAATGGCGACTTCATGCGGTGCACCTTTCATCGAGATTCCACCCACACCCGTATACATGCCGCCGGTATTTTCGCGCACGACGACGTAATCAATATCCGCCGGCGACTTGTTCTTGAGCGGACAATCAACACCGGGATAGAGTTTTACCGGACGGAGATTGATGTATTGATCCAACTCAAACCGGATTTTGAGCAAAATGCCTTTTTCGAGAATTCCCGGTTTGACATCCGGATGTCCAATTGCTCCCAGATAAATGGCGTCAAACTTGCGCAGTTCATCCAAAACGCTGTCAGGACAGGTTTCGCCGGTTTTCAGGTAACGTTCGCCACCCAGATCGTAAACAGTT
>CAZMFH010000057.1:0-10832 GCA_964565485.1 uncultured Verrucomicrobiota bacterium
TTAACAAAAAACAGGAGACAAAAAACATGAACAAATTAATGATTGCGCTCTTTGCTTTGCTTGTGATCGGTGGAATTTGCCAGGCCAACGAAATTCAACGCCATCGCATCGGCGGCGGCGCGCATTACTGGCGCACGATAGATCGCATCAAGGACGACAAATACAAACTTGATGACGACGGGATAGCCTGGCTGGCCACCTATCAGTTTGCAATTTGCAGTATGCTGAAAATCGAAGCCGATTTGGAAATCTTTCCCAACGGTTTCGGCGGCTTCGACAAAACAACCTTTGCGCCCCAGGCTTATCTGGTGCTTGGTTCGGGTTTATACGTTGCCGGCGGCATCGGCGTCAACTATGCCGATGACAAATTCGGTGATGACCCCTTTTATGCGCTGCGCGCCGGCGTGGATATCGAGGTTTTGCCCAATTTGCGCCTGGACATCAACGCCAACTACCGTTTTATCGAGTGGAATGACGTCAAAAAGCTGGACGAAAAAATCAATACCGATACGGTAACGCTTGGCGCTGCGCTGCGGCTTGCGTTCTGACCAGACTCATCCGTTGAAAGACAGATTGGTTCGCATTATTGTAGGGCGCGGTTCAACCCGCGCCGAAAGCGGATAAGGCCGGGGTGTAACCCAGCCCATTTTTGGGCAAACTGAAGGTGGCACAGGCATTCCTGCCTGTGTAATGTCTTGTTGATAAGGCGTTAAGAACACAGACAGGAATGTCTGTTTCACCTTGTATCCCATCAAAGTGTCACCTCTATGCGTAAATTTTGAACCATGCCAATTTATCTTTGGTAGGGCGAGTCCTCAGGGCGAGCCGCCGAACATGACGCAGCCCTGCTGAAAGCTGCGGAATGCACCGATATTTTTCCGGCGCAAATATCCCGTATCCGTCAACGTCAGAAAATATTTGCAATAAAATCCTGCGCTCCTTGCGCAGAATTTTATTGGTACGGCCTATGTCTCCGCATTCAGCAGATCAAGTATCGCCAAAACGTCAAATCTGTGAGACATGCTGAGCATGCCGAATATTCCAATCATTTCAAGAAGAATTCCACAGTTCTTACGGTTGATAATGAACCATCCCGACTCCTTGATCTCCGCCTTTCTCCCGATCAACGGACTTTCTGTTTTCAATTCGCTAATCGGAAAACAGAAATACAGCATAGCTTGAGTTCCTATTGCTCGTTGCTTTTCTCGGACGACAATTTCCGCAATGATTTCATAGACATCAAATCTGTGTATCAGCAATGGGTATTCAATTTTTGATTGATAGAAACTCACATCGTTGATCCTCGTTTCTCTGGGATGAGTTCTCTTGATTTGACAATCAGAATGATTCTCGACCAGATAAGATTCCGGAATTGCCCGAATCTTTTCTGCAAGCGACAACAACGCATCCCTCTTTATGAACCGCCACTTCGCAAAGTAATACAAATACTCGCTGAGCTCATACAGCGCCTTTCTCTTGCTGTTGTATCCATCAAAGACCTTCGTCGGAAGATTGGTCTCCCGCAGCTTGTCGGGATCATCAGTCACGGCATCATATCCGATCTGCCATTCGATATAATTTGACTGCACAAAATTGTTTTGTCGGGAGGCAAAAGGCAAACCATACTCAAAAATGCTGGACCGATTTTTGACCCTAATTTTACCCGATGTTGTCGTTAACGGAATCGGCGCCTCTATACACGCTCCATCAATGATCACGGCCTTTGACATAATGCTCTCCCAATAGAATGGTGAAATATTCTGTTATCTTTTTCAAATGATCAGAACGTATCGCAAATCCTTCGTAATATGACTTTAGAAAGGAATGCTTGGTTAAACCATACGAAATGAAATAATCCATGTATGCGCTAAAAAGGCGCTGATTTATCAGGACGTCGAAATTCCCAAAATAGTACGGAAAGACATTTGCAAAATCCTTGACCACGTCAACGTAAACGTAATAGTCAAGCTTGTTTCTGTCTATGACAATTGCGTTGGAGCAATATTGTTTAATAAACGTCTGATTTCTCTTGAGCGCATTAAGGTCGCGCATTGTGTAGAAAAAAAGAGCTTCTGAACGGCCGTCAAATTTCTTGCTCGGATATTTATTCAAATATTTCCCAATAAAATCAAGATCTCTGACCGCAAACGACTTTCCCTCAATTGTCTTAAAAACATATCGCTCAACAGTGTTATAGTCCATACCAAAGAGATGCTTCGCATAAAGCGCAATGATTATCGGAAATTGCATGAATTTCGACGTCTGCGCAAAAACACCGCTGCTGATTATAAGCCCGTCTATCAGTTTATAACAATCTGTAAAAGCCTTCAGTGATGCAAAATTGGCCTTTTTGATCAAGTAGGACAACGGATGAAGGACACATATATAATCCGCTTCAAGCTTTTGGTATGAAAGCAAAAAGGACATTCCCAAGTCCCTGCTGTAGATGCTCGTATGTATTTCAAAAGGCTGTTGTTTTATCCCGTTTCTAATTATTGAAGAAGTGTCGTTATAAGGGGGATTTCCTATAATGATGAGCGGACAACGTGCTGGAATGCCGAATGATTTCCGCTGAAGATTGGTCAAAGCGTTCACTGACCGAATCTCGGCAAATGGGCATTTTCTTTTCGCGGTCTCTGCCGCCACCGTGTCAATATCGTTGCCTATGACTCTGGCGTGTTCGTTATGTCTCAGGAAGTTGCCGTATCCACATGAACTATCGAGCACAACAGTTCCTTCCTTGAGCAAAGGCCGGATGAAGTCCCAGACGATCGAAATATATTCTTCTGCCGTATAATAGCTTCCAAAATTCACACGGCTTGCATAGCCGAGATGATTAGGGACGATGGCGCATTTACCACTATTATCTGTGAGAACATTCGCCATGGTTCATCCAAGCTCAAGGAGAACAGGGTTATTGAGACTACTGGCGCAGAGGACATCCCTCTACGCAACGAAGAAATGCTATGGACACATGTGTCAACAGTCAAGGATTTAAACGCGGCATTTACATTTAAAAAGATCCGTCCGGTTGCCTTCGTTCCGCCCGCTGGCGGGCTGACTTCACCTGCGTCAAGCAACGCGCGGCAGGCAGGCCTGCACCTGCACTTTTAGCGTTATTGCCGCAGACAAAGGCTGATGGAATCGTTCATGCCCTTAATGAAAGCAGCCTCGCTGAATTTTTCGGCCTGCGCCCGAATCAGCGCGGGATCCCAGACGGCGCTGGCGCAACGCTCGACGGCATCCAGTAACGCTTCCGGCGTCTGCTCTTCGAAAAACACCCCGCTTTTGTTGGCAACCACGGTTTCCAGCGTGCCGCCCCTTCCAAAAGCAACCACCGGCCGGCCGCAAGCCTGAACTTCAACGGGGACAATCCCAAAATCCTCCTCGCCCGGAAAAATCAGCATGCGGCAACGCCGGTAAAGATCGCGAATCGCGCCGTCATCCAAATGCCCAAGAAACTCGGTCTGCTCCCCGGCCAAGGCGCGCAAGCGCCGATATTCCGTGCCTGTGCCGACAATTTTCAACGGATACCCGTATTGCGCGTAAGCTCTGACAGCCAAATCTATTTTTTTATAGGGCACCAGCGCGGAAACAATCAAATCATAACCGCCCAGCTCGCGCCCCGGCCGCGCCGACGCGCCGGCAATCCCGGCCTCCGGCGTCCAGAACGCTGTCTGAACCGGCGGATAAACGACATCCGCTTCGCGCCCATAAAATTCCTCAATCCGTTTTTGAACATGCCGACTGAGCGCCACAAAACGCGTTACACGCTCCGATGCCACACGATCCCACTCGCGCAAATTCTGCAGCATCGGCTGCAAAGTCTTTTTTTTCAAATAATTCGCGCCGAAATATTCTTCATAAAACAACCAGGCATAACGCATGGGCGTAAAACAGTAGCAAAGGTGGCGGGCGCCGGGCGGCGGGCAAAAGCCCTTGGCCACGCAATGACTCGTGCTGATGACCAGTCCCGCCTCAACCGGCCGCAAACTTTCGATGGCGCGCGGAAAAAACGGCAGGAAGTAACGATAGAAGCGGCTGATGCCCGGCACTGTTTGTAACCAGGAAGTTTTGATGGCATGCCGCCGGATCAAGTCGGAGACAGCCGCAAAATTGCATAACAACGTATAAATCGGCGCATCCGGAAACATCCGGCAGAGCGACTCAAGCACCCGTTCGCCGCCGCGCATGCCGGTCAGCCAGTCGTGCACCAAAACAACTTTCCGCTGCTCAAGTTCGCTGTTCATTGGCACACTTTCCGATAAGCCTGCAAGGTCGCGCGCGCCGTGGCATCCCACGTAAACTTTGCGGCCTGTTGCAAACCATTTTCGCGCATCTCCCGCGCCAAACGCGCATCGCTCAGAACACGCCGCATGGCCTCCGCCAAGCCGATTATGTCATCCGGCTGCACTTTGATCGCCGCCGGCCCGACAATTTCCGGCAGCGACGCCTTGTTACTGCAGATCACCGGCGCGCCGCAGGCCATGGCTTCCAAAACCGGCAGACCGAACCCTTCATAGCGCGACGGCAAAACAAAAAGATCCGCCGCCTGATATTCGGCAACCAAGCGCGCATCCGGCAAATAGCCCAGCCAGACAAGCGCGTCATCCAGACGTAATTCCTTGGCGCGCCGGCGCGCTTCGGGATAGCGCGTATCCTCCGGCCCAACCAGCCGCAATTGAACCGGCGCGCGCAACTGCCCGCGCAACGCGCCAAACGCTTCGATCAAGCCGACCAGATTTTTGTAAGGATCAGCGCGTCCCACCCACAAAATCCGTTTTTCGCTCCGCGCTCCCCGCGCAGGCTCCGCCGAAGGGCGGAAACAAGATGTTACACCCTCATAAACAGCCAAAACCCGCTCGGGCGGCGCATGCAAATGCCGAATTACATCATTGCGCGAAGATTGACTGACCGTCAGAATCAAATCCGCGCGCGCGGCAACCGCGCGCATCAACCGGCGATAAACAAAAAACAAACGGCTTTTCCAGGCGCGCGGGGTGTATTCCGGAAAAACAAGCGGAATCAAATCGTGCACGGTTACCACACAACGCACGCGTCCAAAACGGCGCAATGGAATCATGTAATTCGTGGAATGAAAAACATCCAGTCGCATACGCTCAATGATGCCGGGCAAGCGCAACTGGTTGAAAGGCGAAAACAGTCCGAACGGCAGAAGATGCGTCGTGAAATTGGCGGCGCCCTCCAATCCGGCTTCCGCGATTGTGCGATCGCGCAATTCGGCACAATTAAAGAAAAGAACGTAATCGTTTTCATGATCCGCGCGCGCCAGGCTCCGGATCAGTTCGCGGGTATAAAGACCGATCCCCGAAATTTCCCGAAAAATCCAGCGCGCATCCAAGCCGATTTTCATCCACCCACCTTCCGGTAAACAGCCCATGTTTTCCGCGCGGTTTCGCGCCAGGTATAGCGCGCCACCCAGGCGCTCCCGCGCGCCGTCAACATCCGGCGCGCGGAATTGTCGGCCAGCAGACGCCGGGCCTGACCGGCCCACTGTTCCACATCAAAATCGCCGATCAAAAGCGCGCCATCGCCAAGCACTTCCGGCAATGATCCGGCCCGGGAGGCAAGCACCGGCACGCCACAGCGCATGGCTTCCAGGGGAGGGAATCCAAAACCCTCGTAAACGGAAGGAAAAAGAAAAAGTTCCGCCCCGGCATAAAGCGCCGGCAAATCATCATCGGAGACATATTCCAGATAGCGCACAGCCGCCGCGCGCGAAGACACACGCATGCGTTCCAGAATCGGCGCGTAATTCCATCCGCGCATCCCGGCAATCACCAGTTCGCCGTCAAAATCGCGCATCGCCTCGAAAACTGCCACCAAAAAGGGAATGTTTTTGCGCGGCTCCAGTGTGCCGACGGCAAGCAGATATGGCTTTTGCAAAGCGTTTTTCTGCCGAAAGCACGCCACAGCTTCCGGAACCGGCGGCAAGATATGATCGGCCACGCCCAGATGGATCGGATTGATTTTGGCGCGTTCAACCTTCAGCAATTCAACAATCTCATCCGCGCAAAACTGGGAATCCGTGATAATCGCATCCGCGCGGCGCAAAGTATCGGCAATCCGGGCTTGCAAATAGGCAAGATTCCTGGATTCGGCCATTTCGGGAAAACGCAAAAAACTCACATCATGCACTGTTACCACCGCCCGGCCGCTCGTCAGGGGCGGAATAATAAAATTGGGGAAGTGATAGACATCCGCCCCGCCCGCCAGCCAATTGAAAGGCGGCGCATGCAGACGCTTCCAACTCTGTTGCAAAAGTCTCCCCGGCAGCCAGCGCAAAGCGCGCTGCTCCATTCCGGGCGTTGTAAAAGACAAACCGCGCCGGCGGAAATCGAAATAAAAAAGCCGCACAGTATCAACGCCACAGTCGGCGCCAAGCCGCTCGGCCAGCGCGCGCGTATAACGCCCCACCCCGGCGCGCTGCGCCACGGCCGCCTGAATATCCAGACAAACTTTCAAAATATTCCCTTTTTATGATTGACAACAGCGGCCATCATTCTAATAAAGATAGCCAACGATACAACAGGATAAATTTTTTCTACATCTTTACGATAAAGAAGTCTCACTATGGCACAACGCCGCCAATTTGAAGAACTACGCGCATCAGAACTTTATTGCCCAAAATGCCGCACTTTGCAGCCAGTGCGCGAAAAACTTTTACTGGTGCTGCCCGGCGCCGAACTTTATGATTACCGCTGCGTAACTTGCGGAGAATCGCTCGGTTCGCGCGAGGTAAAAATACCGACCGGGCTCATTGCCCGTGGCGCCCGCCGTTAAAAAACAGGGCAAAAAAACAAAGCGCGATCGGAGAACAAAAATTCATGTTAGCCTGGCAACGCAATTTGCTGATGGTTGGGCTGTCGCAGTTTTTCTCGATTATGGGTTTTGCCTTCGCCCTGCCATTTGCGCCTTATTACATCCAGCAGTTGGGCGTTACCGACCCCGGCGAACTAAAAGCCTGGATTGCGCTCTTCACCGCAGCGCCTGCGCTGACCATAGCCGTCTTCGCGCCCATCTGGGGCGCAATCGGCGACCGCTACGGAAGGAGGCTCATGCTCCTGCGCGCCAATTTCGGCGCAACCATTCTGCTGATTCTGATGGGACTGGCCGCCAACATCCAAATGCTTGTGGTTCTACGCCTGCTGCAAGGCGTGCTCACCGGAACGGTTAACGCCGCGCAAGCATTCGCTTCCGCAAGCAGTCCGTCAAAACGCAACGGCATAGTTCTTGGCACACTCAGCGCCGCCGTCTATTCCGGCAGCATGATCGGCGCATTTTTCGGCGGGCTTTTCGCCGAATGGTTCGGCTACCGTATGGCTTTCGTTATGTCCGGCCTTTTCATGCTGACCGCCGGATTGCTGATTCTCTTCGGCACAAACGAAAAATTCGTCCGCCCAATCGAGGAGGATGCTGAATCCATGACGGACCGGGTACGCGTTTTTTGGGGTAAAATCGGGCCGGCGCTCCCCATTCTGGCGCTAATGACGGCCATGGGATTCGTCATCACTTTCGATCAGGCCTGGCTGCCGCTGCTCGTTCAGGAAATCCACGGTTCGCTGCAGGGCGCTTCTTTCTGGACCGGCTCACTGGCAGCAATCAGCGGCATTGCCGGATTCATGGCCGGCCCCATCCTCGGCCGCATTGCAGACCGGATTGATCCTCCGCGCATCGGCAAAATCTCGGCTTTCGGCGCGGGACTGATGATGATCGTCGTCGGCCTGTCCCACAGCTTCAGTCAGTTGTTTGTCGGACGGTTTGGGACAACTTTTTGCGCCGGCGGGCTCGATCCGGTCTTTCACATCTGGCTGGCCAGGACAACTCCGGCTGAATCGCGCGGATTCATCTTCGGCTGGGCGGTTACGGCCAAGGCGCTCGGCTGGATGACTGCTCCGCTGGTCAGCGGCCTGGTGGCCTGGGGGTTCGGTCTGCGTGCCGTCTTTTTCGGCGCTGCGGCCTGTTTCTTCCTGCTCATTCCGCTTATCTCATTGATCATGCGCTACCTGCCCCAACCAACGCCAACAACCGGAACAGGAAACACATGAATACCTGGCAACGCAATCTGGTTGTTGTCGCCTTATCGCAATTCCTGACAATGCTGGGCTTTTCCTTTGCCATGCCGTTCGCACCCTATTATATCCAGTCGCTGGGCGTTACGGAACCAAACGAGCTCAAAATGTGGGTGGCCTTTTTCACGGCGGCGGCTTCGCTGACTCTCGCGATTTTCGCCCCAATCTGGGGCGCCATCGGCGACCGCTACGGAAGGCGGCTCATGCTCCTGCGCGCCAATTTCGGCGGCATGCTGATCGTCATGCTCATGGGCGTTACGCCTAATGTGCAAATCCTGATTCTGCTCCGCCTGCTGCAAGGGACCCTGACCGGCACTACCAATGCCGCCCAGACATTCGTCAGCGTCCATAGTCCGCAGGGACGCAGCGGCATGGTGCTCGGCACAATCAGCGCGGCCGTTTTTTCCGGGAGTATGGCCGGCGCATTTGTCGGCGGGCTTTTCGCCGAATGGTTCGGCTACCGTATGTCATTTATCGTTTCCGGTATCTTCATGCTGGCGTCCGGCCTGCTTATTCTGTTCGGCACCAGCGAAAAGTTTGTGCGTCCGATCGAGGAGGAAATTTACTCCATGGAAGATCGCGTGCGCGTCTTCTGGGGCAAAATCGGACCGGCCATCCCCATTCTGGCGCTGATGGCGGCAATGGGCTTCGTGCGCATGTTCGATCATGCCTGGTTGCCGCTGCTCGTCCAGGAAATCCACGGCTCGCTGAAAGGCGCTTCCATCCGCAGCGGCGCGCTGGCGGCGGTCAGCGGCATCGCCGGATTCATGGCCGGCCCGATCCTGGGCCGCATCGCCGACCGGATCGCTCCGCCGCGGATCGGCAAGATATCGGCCTTCGGCGCCGGCGTGATGATGATCGTTGTCGGACTGGCGCATGGATTCGGTCTTTTATTTTTTGGGCGTTTTGGCGCGACATTCTGCGCCGGTGGACTCGATCCGGTCTTTCATATCTGGCTGGCCCGGACAACTCCGGCCGAATCGCGCGGATTCATCTTCGGCTGGGCGGTTACGGCCAAGGCGCTCGGCTGGATGACCGCCCCACTGGTCAGCGGATTGGTGGCCTGGGGCTTGGGACTGCGCGCAGTCTTTTTCACCGCCGCGGCCTGCTTCTTCCTGCTCATTCCGCTCATTTCATTGATTGTGCGCTACCTGCCCCAACCAACGCCAACAACCGGCAAAACGGAGTTGAAATGACAACCAACGAGCCATCAGCCTCTTCCGCCAAGACACAGCTTTTCGCCTGGGACGGTTTTTCGTTCGAAGTTCCGGCAGACTGGAATCTTTCATCCTACAAGGTTGAAAGCAAGATCTCATCAATCAGCATGCAGGACGACAGTTCGCTGCGCCTGGAAATGGAATGGTTGCGCGCGCGCAAGCCAATTGACGGCATTAGCGTCAAACATCGCTACACAAAACAGGCCGAACCGCTCACACGCGCCGACGCACAAGTGACGCTGATTGAGGAACTGCCGCCGGGCTGGTCGGCCTATCTCTATTCCATGCCGGAAGGCGGACATTTGTTGACCGCCTTCTGGCTGACGCCCGATGCGCATTTCTTTTGTTTTATCAAACTACACTACCCCGCCGCCAGTCGGCGTGAGCCGGTGCGCATGATCAGGCAAATAGCTTCCGAATTCCGGATCAACAACCAACCCGCCGCGCCATGGGCAGTCTATGATATCAGCTTCCGTTTGAACCGCGATTTCCAGCTGATCAACACTTCTTTTCAAGCCGGCCGCAAATTGATGGTTTTTGAATGGCGTCTGCGGCGTTTGTTTCTATGGTTCTTTTCGCTGGCCGATCTGGCGCTCCAAACCAAGTCGCTCAACATCTGGTGCGCCGATTATCTGAACGCATTTAAAGGCATCCAGGGTGTACATTTTGAACCCGCTCCGGACGGCGGCATCACGGCGCGCAAGTCAAAATATTATCCCCTTGGACACATCGAATCCATTGTGCGCGGATGCTTGCGTTACCGGGCCTTTTGCCGGCATATCGCGGAAAAAAATCAAATTGCGCTTTGCTTTCTGCATTACCGCAAGCCGTCCGATCTTGAACACCTGCAGCTTGAACTCGATTCGGCAATCAATAATGACGGGCAATAAAACACGGCCTGGAAAGGAACATCATGCAAATCGGTTGGATTGGAACAGGCGTCATGGGCGCATCCATGGCCGGCCACTTGATGCAGGCCGGGCATGCGCTGACTTTGCATTCGCGCACACGCAGCAAGGCGGAATCGCTCCTGGCGCGCGGCGCGCGCTGGGCGGAAACGCCGCGCCAAGCCGCATCAGAAGCGGATGCGCTGTGCGTCATGGTCGGGTTCCCGCAGGATGTCGAACAAGTTATCCTGGGCGCCAACGGCGCTTTGGCTGGGCTGCAGACCGGCGCGCTCCTGATTGATTTTACAACCAGCCGGCCAAGCCTGGCCATCCGCATCGCGGAAAATGCGGCGGCACGCGGAGTTCTGGCGCTTGACGCGCCGGTCTCCGGCGGCGACAAAGGCGCGCACGCGGCAACTCTTTCGATCATGGTCGGCGGCGAAGAACAGGCATTCGTCCAGGCCTTGCCGATCCTGCAATGCCTGGGCAAAACCATCGTGCATCATGGGCCGGCCGGCTACGGCCAGCAAGCCAAAATGGTCAATCAGATCCTGATTGCCTCAAACATGATGGGAGTCTGCGAGGGGCTTTTGTATGCGCGTCAGTCCGGACTTGACCCGCAAAAAACGCTCGCT
>CAZMFH010000057.1:10842-12752 GCA_964565485.1 uncultured Verrucomicrobiota bacterium
CGCTTCCGTTGAAAATGGCGCGGCAGCATCCTGGAGCCTGAGCAACTTATATCCGCGTATTTTGAATGGCGACATGACGCCCGGCTTCTATATTGAACACTTCGTCAAAGACCTGCAAATCGCGCTGGAGGAGGCCGAACGAATGAAACTTACGCTGCCCGGCCTGGAACTGGCACAGCAACTCTATGCAACCTTCAAGGATACCGGCGGCGCACGGATGGGCACTCAAGCGCTGATCCGCATGCTCGAACGAATCAATGCTATCCCGGAACGAACCTAACCTGACTTGCGCAGGAAGTCAGACTAAATACTGCTATTCCAGCCCCGAGTGGGTAAATTCTGGTTAAAGCGCCTCCGGCCAAATGGAGGGCGCGGTTACACCCGCGCCGGAAGAGGAAAAGGCCGGCAGGCAGGAGGGTAATATAGAGAGGAATGAAGTTAAAATGATCTTTCGATCCCGGCGTGGTCGAATTTAACGATCTTGCCGATGGTATGTGCGGCAACCAGATGCTGTGCCGGGTCGGAAACGAATGGGCGGGGACCAACGGATATGTCAGGTATTGGGATGCGCTGTCCCAAACCCCGTTTTTATTCAACGGCAATGGCCTGGTTTCTTATGATGACGATCTCAGCCTCGCCGCCAAAACAGGATACGCAGTGGATCGGCGATTAGGCGGGGTCATGATTTGGGAATTATCAAACGATACGCGCGCTAATTCCGCCCATCCAAATCTTTTGCTTAACGCCGTCAACACGGCCTTGCTCCGTCCGGCGGCGCCGCTCGCACTCGCAGCCAGCAAGGGCGCTGCGGCGGATAAAATACACCTGTCCTGGAATGCGGAGAACGGCGCGGAGGAATATGAAATCTGGCGGCAGGATTCCGTGGCTTTTGATCTGCCGGTCAAAATCGGCGCCACCAATACCGTTAATTATAACGACAGCAACATTACACCCAACATGACCTATTACTATAAGGTCAAAGCTAAAAACAACTACGGCGCCAGCGGCTTCAGCGCTATGAACGCCGGTTTTGCGCGTTCGGCCGATTTAACCGGCGAGCTTGACCTGCGGATCAACAACCTTCCGGATGGCATTGTCAATCTGCGGCGCGGACAGCAATTATCGTTAACCATCAACCTGATGCTTACGAAAAACGTCGCTATAGACGCCGACTGGTGGATCCTGGCGGAAACACCGGCTGGCCTGTATTGTTTTAATGCGCGTGAAAATAAATGGAGTCGGAGCGATCCGGCGGGAATCACGCCGGCCGGACAGGGCGGGTTGAAAAATTGAATGTCAACTCTTCAATTCTGCCGGCTGGGAGATACGTGTTCCATTTTGGTGTTGATACATTGATGAATGGCGTTCTGGATGTTGATGCAATGTGCTATCAATCCGTGATCCTGAACCTGACTGATTAGCCCAGCTCAGGAAAAGACGGACACGCTGCGGGAATTTTGTTTCCCGCGAGTGTAAACGCGGTCAATGAGTTGAACTGGACAGACCGCAATGAGTTGACATCACGCATCCGGAGTCTGTTCCGCATCCAAGAGGAACATCACATTCCATCCGATTTTCTCGAAAACCGCGGCCTTCCATCCCAAAACCCCAGTCAGGACGAGCAGCAAACCGCCGGCACACGCTGTAAGCGATCGCCGGTTCGGCAGAATGACAAACAGGCTATACGCAGCGATAAAAACCAGCAGACTTATCCAAGCATGACTCACGGCAGATACTTCCTATGCGATACGGATCCATTCACCCCAACCCGGCATAGCCGGAACCATCAAGGATTCCGGCTATGCCGGGTTGGGGTGTTAAGGTGTTAAGTCCGAGATTGACATTTTGGCATGGATTTTGCACACTGTCAAACATGTCGAAGATCAGCCTCCGGATGAAAACGCAGAATG
>CAZMFH010000058.1:0-5607 GCA_964565485.1 uncultured Verrucomicrobiota bacterium
AAAACAAAGGGCATCCGGCCGTTTTCCCTGTTGCGCTGCCGGCTTTTTTTATTAAATTGCTTTCCCCTCCCTCCGGATTGGTTGTTGATCCTTTTGCCGGCAGTGGCACAACGGGTATTGCTGCGATGCAGCTTGGCAGAGATTGCGTTTTAATTGACAATAATATTAAATATTGTGAAATTGCATACGAAAGCATGCTGAGCCAAAATAAAAAAAACGAATATTTAATTGAATTTCTGGCATCCGGCATGCCTGCGCCTTATAATAATAAAACACGCGCAAATGTGTCTGCACAGTTGCTTTTGATAAAAGAACATTTGCGGGCATATACAAACAAACGACTTGAGCGCAAACACCGGTGATTATATGTTGTGCTTGAATTAATCGGCGATAAATTCGACATTGTCGAGCCAAAGCGGCGTGTTTTCGCCAAGCACATGGACATTGACGCGCATATTGGTTTGGATGGAAAATGAAAGTTCCTGGGTTGTGAATTGGCGACGATCACCGCTGTGATTGGTGATTTCCGTTTCGGCCAGCAGATTTCTTGTGCCGTAAGTTAAGAGCCGAAACATGCCTGTTTTTGGATTTTTGGCATTGCGCGTTTTGCCGGCGGCGAATGTAAAGCGCGCGCGATATTGGCCGGGCGGCAATATAACATATTCATCGCAGGCAATGCCGGTTGTATCCCATCTTCCGCTCCAATAACGCAGGATTCTGCCGTCCGCCGTTTTAATATTGCGTCCGCCGAAAGATTCTGTGCCGGCAAATTGGATTTTGCCGGAATGTGGATCGTGTTTCTTGATGATGGCAATAAAATCGCGCCTTGGCGGGCACCAGCGGATATAAGGAAAAGTTTTGAAGACTGCATGATGTTCGATGAGCCCGAAAGTTACTATAAAATCATCCTCATGCACCCACCACCAGCTTTTGGGAATGCGCGACCGATATTGCGGGTCGAATAAATGCCAGCCGTTAAATTCAAACCCGCCATCAATTCTTGTTGGCGGTATTTGCTCTTGTGCGCACAAATAATCCAAGGCCTGCCAGCGGGCGCGGTTCCAAGCCAGATAATCATGAGTGCCGGCCACGGCAAAGATGGACGATCCTGATATAAATACGATGGCTGTCCACTTTTGCCATCGCCTGAGCGGCAGATTGAATTTGCCGCCCGCCGCAATACAGGGGAGCAGGCCGGGCAGACAGGCAAGCAGGTAACGGTCAAAGGGATATTTGATTGCCATCGGCAGAAAAATTATCGCGGCCAGCGCTGTGCCGAAAATTTGGGCGTAGAGCCGAAAATCATGGTCGCTTTTTTGAAATATCCCGCGCCAGATGTTGCCGAAGGCGGCCGCAATATGGCGTAACAACCAGGCTGCGCCAATACATCCAAGCCATGTGATCGCCCATAATAAAAATTCCGGCGCTTTATAAAGATTATCGCGTTGCAAATAGAAAACATCGCGGAGCGTGGGCGGGCCAAGCGCAAAATCAACAAAAATACCCTGCGGCAAAAACGGAAGAGCGCGGTTTTGACGAAAGAGCCATATGCCAAAAGCAATGCCGGCGGCGGTCAATAACCCGTTGATCAGCCGGTCGCGCCGGTTGCGCCAGGCAAGCGTCAGAACAAGCAAGGGAAACATAAAAAGTCCGAGCATGACCATGCAGACCAGCATGGTGTCCGTCGTTTCCCGGAGCAGTGCGATCGGGCCGGAGAGGATTTTTTGCCATACTTCTCTGACGTAGGATTCGTAAAATTGATTGGATGATTGGCCGCTGACTGCTGTCCATAGGTTGTAGGCGTGTATGACGCCGTAAACAAAAAACAATGACCCAAGCCCCTTGATCCATGCTTTCCATGCGCCGCGTTCCTGAATGACGACGGCTGCCAGAAATGCGGCCGGCAGAAATACTCCAAGCTGGCGGATCAGAATGGCTATGGAGGCAGTGAGCGTGGCGCAGGCCAGCCATTTCAGTTTGCGATCGCGCAAATGGAGGAGGTAAAAATAGACCGACCACATGATGCTGCAGAAAAAGGGCACATCGGTCATAAAAGTGTAGGAAAGGTTGAAATAAATGGCGTTGAATCCAACGGCCAGTGCGCCGAGCAAGGCTTTTTGCTCATTGCCGGTCAGCAAGCGCAGCGTTTGCCATGCGGCAACAACTCCGCCAAACCCGAGGAATGCCACGGAAATACGCAATATTGTAAACGAGAAGCCGAAGATCAGCGTTATGAGCCAGCCCCAGACAATGTGGGCGATAAGCGTCATCGCGGGCCATTGACTTAGTTCAAGCCGATTTTCTTCATGGAGAGTCCGGATCGGTTTAAAGAACGACCATGTGTCGTTTAACGGGAATTCACCGACCGGATGAACCAGAAGCCCGGCGACCACCCAGAAAAGCGCCAGCAGACAGAAAGCGCGCGCGGCTGGTTTTTGCGGCATTAATCGGCTTTTCAGTTCTGCGATATGGCTGGCAATTTTGAAATTTGGCATTTTGCAATAATGGTCGGACCGGTTATTCGCTGCTCAGGACGGTAACATTAACTGTTCCGCAGAGCCATTGTCCCGGCAGCATTTGTAAAATGCCGTTCATCGGATAATCCACGGCGAACCAGAAAGTATATGCGCCAACCGGCAGTGGCGTGTTCAGGATTTGATATTGCGGAGTCGAACACATTGGTCCCATGTAAATTGGCCGGCAATTAGCCGGGTTGCCGTCAAATTCCTGCCACTGTCCGTCGGCATCCATGTAACACATAAATGTTCCATTGGCAGCCACGGCGCGCGCCGCCAGCCACCAATCAACTTCCAGAGAATATCCGTCGGCATTCATTTGTGCGATTATGGCAACATTTTCGGCATCGGTAACAGTCAGATTGGAGAGGCCGTTGGCTTTTATTTGCGGTCCGAACGGCGCGCTGTTGGCGGCATAGGCTTTGATGCAGACATTGGCGGTGGACTCGAATGTGGTTGTATCCGTCCAGTTGCTGCCGTTCGGGCTGATGAAGCTCTGGTTGGGCTCGGCAGTGGCGCGGCTGCTGTAGTCCGGTTCGGCGTATTCGACGGCAATTGGGTTGTTGGCGGCCTGTGTGCGGGGCAGACCGACCACTACCGCGAATTTTTCGCCTTGGCTAATCGGTATGGTTTGCTCCAAATCAACCGTATAAAAACCGGCATAAGCGGTATGTCCCGTTTGCGTCAGTTGCAGAACACCGGTGGCGGGGTCATTGCCGGTCAAGTGGGTGTAAACTTTTATGGTATAGCCGATGTTTGCGTCGAGCGCATAGAAGCCGGCGGCGGCGATTTGTTGGTTGGCTGTGGCGGTAAAGACATTAGCGCCCCAAGCCATTGTGCCGGAGTGGAACCCATAGGCGCCCACAAGGCCAAGCGGATCATATTGATAAATGGCCGCGTAATTATCGGTTGCTTCGGCGGCCGGGAACGACACGTTTTCATCATGGCCCATTACTGTATCGTAATATGAGCAATAAAAATAACCGCCATCTCCAAATTCGGTTCCCCAACTGTTGCGGACGATAAATGCGCCGTTACCCGGGGCGGCCGGCGAAAAATGGCCGGCCGGAAAATCATCATCCCACCCGACAATATCAACGGCATGGTTGGCATATTCTGAGCCATTGTAGTAGAGGCTCTTATATTGATCGTTGTAAAAATTATCATCCCAGAACATGCCCACGTCCAGCGCGCCGAACTGCATGACCGCCAGTTTGATGATATTGTTGTCGAGCGGATTGGCTTTGAGCGGCAACATTACGACGTTCTGGATGTGTTTGCGCACTGTGAATGCAGTATGAGTGTCATTGGTATTGGGATAGGGGTCGTCGCTGTCGTTGATTGGCCCGGCCCAGCGTGTCAGATACGCTGCGGCCATGTTGGCGCCGCCTCCGCCATCAAAAGGGTCGGAATCAAATCCGGCTTTTTTGACCAGTTGATTGACGGAAAAAAAGTTGGTTTCGCCAGGCATCAGGCATGATTCCACCGATGCGAGCGCGGCAAACGCCCAGCAGGTACCGTACGGATTCTGGTTGCGCACAGCAGTTACCCGATTAAGCGCGCGCAAATCAAATGAGGCCGGCAACTGGATATCTTGCAGCGCGTTTGCCGACTCGCTTGCGCGCAGATGCGTCCAGGCGAATGGAGTGGGGCGTTTGCCGAGACGATAGCCGGCGGAGGTAACGGTTGGAAGCGCTTTGGGCGCATTGTTGCGCATATTCACAAAAGCCTGATTCAATGGCGATTTGCTTGGTTCCTGAGCGTTCACTGCCTGTTGGCAGCATATTAGAATTGCCGTCAAACCGATAGCGACCTGTTTTTTGTCGAACATGTGTTTGCCCTTTCGTTGTTTTTTGCGCATTACATGCAATTTGCCGGAAATGAGAAGAGCATAGTGCGTTTTTATGCTTGGCATTACAAGCTTTTTTTCACAATCAATTCATGCTACCCAGGTCTGCGTCATGTTCGGCGGCTCGACCTTAGACGCTTCGCCCCGTCATTATGGCCAAATGTGGCTTTGGTGGGGCGAGACCTCCGGGCGAGCCGCCGAGCATGACGCAGCCCTGATTCATGCTGTTGCCAATAAAATTCTGCGCAAAGCGCGCCGGGAAGAACGTCTAAGCGGAAGCGGACGGAAAGTTAAAATTATCAATTAACAATTAGCAATGCAAAAGGGTCCCGTCGCGGGGCGCAGTAGCGGGGAAGCGGACGGAAAACGCTTGACGCTTAACGTGCTTCAAGTAGCCGCGCCGGTAACGGCGTGGAAAAGATAAGAATTAACCACGGACACGGAGCAGATGAACCATGCGAAAAATTATCACCCGGCATAGTCGGAATCTTTTATAGTTCCGGCTATGCCGGGGTGTGTGGCTTTATTGATGCGATACAGGGCGAAAGCGGATGCGCTGCGGGTGATCGGCGGCGTCGCCGAGCAATTTGCGGCGATGTTCGTGGTAGGCTTCGTAGTTGCCCTCGAACCATGTTACCCGGCTGTCGCCTTCAAAAGCCAGGATATGGGTGGCCACACGGTCCAGAAACCAGCGGTCATGACTGACGACCACCGCGCAGCCGCCGAAGTTGATGATTGCTTCTTCGAGTGCGCGCAGGGTGTTGACGTCGAGGTCGTTGGTCGGTTCATCCAGAAGCAAGAGATTGCCGCCGCCACGCAGCAGTTTGGCGAGATGCACCCGATTGCGCTCTCCACCTGAAAGATGGCTGATCCGTTTCTGCTGGTCGCTGCCCCGAAAATTGAATCTTCCGCAGTAGGCGCGTCCGTTCATTTGTCTGCCGCCCAAGTCCAGAAACTCCAGGCCACCCGTAATTTCCTCGTAAATTGTGTGGTTGGGGTCGAGCGCGTCGCGGCTTTGATCAACGTAAGCGGGGATGACCGAGGCGCCCAGCAGCAGCCGTCCGGCTGTGGCCGGTTCCTGACCGAGGATCATCCGGAATAAAGTTGTTTTGCCTGCGCCGTTCCCGCCGATCACGCCTACAATGCCGCCGCGGGGCAGATCGAAGTTGACGTTTTCGATGAGCAGCCGGTCTCCGAACGCTTTACTGAGCGCTTCCGCCCGCACGACCAGGTCGCCCAGCC
>CAZMFH010000058.1:5617-12666 GCA_964565485.1 uncultured Verrucomicrobiota bacterium
CCGGGCGGGATCTGGATTTCGAGCGAATCCTCGCGTGTATCCACCTGCTGGGCGGCCAATTCCTCGTAACGTTTCAGGCGGGCTTTACCCTTGGCGCGCCGTCCGGACGGGTTCAGGCGCACCCAGTTCAATTCCTGTTCCAGCAATTTGCGCCGGGAGCCGGCCTGTTTGTTTTCGCGCTCGGTTATAGCTTGTTTTTGTTCGAGCCAGCCTGCGTAATTGCCTTTGAAAGGATAGGCATGTCCGCCATCCAATTCGAGGATCCAGCTGGTTACATTGTTGAGGAAATAGCGATCATGCGTTACCACCACGACCGTGCCCTTGAACTTTTGTAAATATGCTTCCAGCCAGGCGACCGATTCGGCGTCAAGATGATTGGTTGGTTCGTCGAGCAGAAGCGCGTCCGGGTTGGAGATCAAGAGGCGGCAGAGCGCCACGCGCCGTTTTTCGCCGCCGGAGAGCCGGGCGACTGACGCGTCGCCGGGCGGCAGACGCAGGGCTTCCATGGCCATTTCCAGATTATGATCAAGCTCCCAAAGATCATGGCGGTCAATGATGTCCTGAATCCGGCCAAGTTCGTCGTTCAGCTTTTCCGTTTCCGTCGCCGCAGCCGTGCCGAGCTGATCGCAAATTGCGTCGTATTTTTTGAGAATGGCGCGCTCTTCCGCAATGCCTTCTTCGACAATTTCCGCGACAGTTTTGGCCTGGTCCAGCGTTGGTTCCTGGGGCAGAAACCCGATTTTAACACCGGCGGCTATGCTGACCTTGCCCATGACATCCTGATCCAGGCCGCCGAGCACTTTCAGCAGCGAGGATTTACCGGCGCCGTTGGCGCCGATGACGCCGATTTTGGCGCCAAAATAAAACGCCAGTGTTATGTCATCAAGCACGTTGGCGCGGTTGTATTGCTTGGTAACCCGATCTAAGGTGAATATGTATTCTCCGGCCATGGTTCTTTCCTGGATTGCGTCAGATTTGATCAGCGTGTTTTTGCTTTTGAAAAAAATAATTCGGATTTTGGGCGACAAGATCGTAGCGTTTGGTTTCGATCACCTCCCGGACAACCCGGCAAACTTCCCAGCCTGAGCCGTCGCCGGAATCGTCGAAAAGAATGAATCCGCCCGGTTCCAGATATTTGTCTGTATTGCGAAAATCGTTGGCGGCGCATTGATAAGAATGGTTGCCGTCAATATAGCAAAAGCTGATCGGCCCGCCCAAGGCGCACTCGCGCCCGAAAATATCCGTCCGTTGTTCTTGCGCGGACCAGGCGGCGAAGAATTCGTCGGCAAAAAGTTCCAGGGTGAAAGGCAGGTCGTAACGGCTGAACATGCGTGTATTGCGGATATAGGTTTCTTTGACGAATGCCCGGTAGTCATCATGGGAAACAGTTTTGGAATCGCCGAGCATGGCGCCGGATTTGGCGCCTTCAAATATCCATTTGTCGCAGGTGATCAATTTGTTTTTAACGGCGTGCTTTTCCTTCATGTAGGTGAGTGTGTTGGTGGAGAGTCCGCAAAATGAGCCGATTTCCACGATGGGCGCCGCGCTGGGCAGGCGCCTGATGGCATATTCGAAACAATAGACGTTGCCATGGGCCATCATGCCCGCGTTGGCGAAGGTCAGCCAGCGCATATATTCCGTCCAGGATTCATCGAATTTGGTGTCCATTTTGTTGTCCTGTCTGCTTTGCGTATCCATTTAGCCGAAGAAAAGAATTTTGATAATTTTAACTTCCCGTCCGCTTCATGCCCGAACGTTCTTCCCGCTTCCCAAGAACCCACGCCGTTACAGGCGCGGCTACTTGAAGCACGTTTAGCGTCAGAATCGTTTCACACTCTTTCGTCCTTTGCTCCCAACTTTTGCATTTAATTTGTAAAATATCGAATTCCGCCGGATCTATACAAGCCAAATCCGCGTTCATGCCGGCTTGTGTGTGGCGGCGTTTATTGCAGGCGGACGCGCGGATCAAACAGCGCATAGCTGAGATCTGTCAGAAGATTGGCAAAGACATACACAATCGAACCGATCAGGACAATGGCGCGCACTACGTCCACATCGGAATAATTAAGCGCGTTGATGCCCATGCTGCCCAGTCCGGGGATGCCGAAAAAACTTTCGAGCAGCAGGTTGCCGGTGTAAAGAAATGGGATGGCTATCACCACATTGGTCAGGATGGGGATCATGGCATTTTTCAGGACATGCACAAAGAGAACGCGGGTTCGGCCGGCGCCTTTGGCCACGGCGGTGCGCACATAATCGCGATACATCTCATCAAGCATGATTGTGCGGTAAAAGCGCAGATTGACGCCAAGTCCGCTGATGACGCCGATCAAAACCGGCAGCAGCAGGTATGACCATGATTCAAACCCCCACAAAGGGAACCAGCCCATGCGGTAACCCATGAAATACTGGCCGAAGATTATCCAGACCAGATAGTTGACGCTCATCAGCGCCACCGCCACTATAACCAACATGCGGTCAAGCCAGGTGTTGCGGAAAAAAGCGCATAAAAGCGCCATGCTGACGGCCGTAACCAGTTCGATCAGGAAGATGGGGATTGCCAGACAGAGTGAAGGCCCGATGCCGTCTTTCAGCATTTGCGAGACGCGTTGGTTGCTGTAATTTGATTTGCCGAAATCGAGCCGGGCGATTTGCCCAAGGTAATGCGCAAACTGCGAGTCCAGCCAGTGCCGGTTCTGGCGGCGTAGCCGCAATTCGCGCAACTCCAGCGCGCCTTCTTCGGCGCGCAGTGTTATTTTGAGTTTGGCGGTGTATGGCGGGACGGTGAACTGGATGTCGGTTTTGCGCCATTTTTGCGCGCCCGGCAACATGATGATGCGGCGTTCCAGGCAGCCGATGGCGCTGTTGGTGGAGTCGGAATCAATTTGTTGCGCGATAGTCAGCCGCGCCCGACCTTGCGGTATGCGATAATGGATGCTCCAGCGATATGTTGTCTGCTCGCGCAAAGGGAAGGCAAGCGGGATGGCGATTTCCTGTTCCGGCGTCAGGGTGATGTGTCCCGGCCGGCCGGCTTGCGGTTGCTGATAAACAACGCCGGGCATTTCTTTCCATGCTCCGGCATTTTTTTTGAAGTTGATGTCTTCGTAAACTCTTGTGCCGCTCCAGCGTCCGAGAATTAGCGGTTTATTGAAGCCGCGCTGTTCGTCAAATTCCTCCAGAGCCTTGGGCGATACGTTTTTGCCGAGTGTCAGCGAGGCGGGACTGCCGCCGACAACATTGAAAAGCACAAAGGTTATTAAAATCACGCCAAATACCGTGGGAATCATTTGTAATATTCGTTTGACGATATAGCGCGCCATAAATGCAACCTGTTCTGCTCTGTTTGTTGTGTCAGGCAGTATAGTGTCGGACGTTGTCCGCGTCAATGTCGGTCTTTGATTTCGGCATTGACCTGTTGAGTTCGGACGGTTATGCTGCAGCTTTACCAACAACTTGAAAAGGGTTTTGTTTATGATGTTTATATCCCGGTTTAATAAACTGATCCACAACAAAATACTATGGGGCGCCTTTGCCTTTATTGTGATCCTGTCTTTCGTTGTCTGGCAGACCAATACATCAACGCTTGACGAAGAAGCGGCCGCAAATACACCGGGCAAATTGGACGGCAAGCCTGTGGCGGCAGATGAGTTTCAATCTGCTTTTTTTAACACTTATCTTTCGATGTCGTTTATGATCGGGCGTCCGCTCAAGGTAACGCCGCATGTTGACGAGGGCTTGCGTCAGATGGCCTGGCGCAGATTGATCGCTTTGCGCGCGGCGCGTGATGCCAAAATAACCGCCGGCCAGGAAGAGGTCATGGCGGCTATTATGCAACAACCGTTTTTCCAGGAACAGAACCGGTTCAGCCGCGAGCGTTATCAGTCATTTGTCAACCAGTTTCTGGCCGGATTGCAGGCGACCGAAGCGCAGTTTGTGGAATATGTGCGCCAGGAAGTTGTTTTGACCAAGGCGCGTTTTATGCTGGCGCAGACGGCCTGGGTTGCGCCGCTTGAAATCGAGCAGATCTTCCGTCAGCTTTACGACACATTTGTGATCAGCTACGTGATCCTCAAACGTTCTGAGCTGGAGCATGCGGTTGAAGTGTCCGAATCCGACGCCCGTGTTTATTTTGAAGCGCATCGCGCTGATTTTACCCTGCCGGAAAAACGCGGCGTGCGTTATGTGGCGTTTCCATTTGACGCTTATTTGGATGAAGGCGCGCTTGATTCCAAGATGCTGCGCGATTACTACGAGGAGCATATTGAGGATTTTTCCAAGAAAGGCGCGGGCGACCTTCTGGCGGCGCCTTCATTTGATGAAATCGAAGATGACGTGCGCGCGCGGATGGCTCTGGAACTGGCTGTGAATGCTGCGGCCGATCAGGCGGCGGATTTCGAGGTGCGTTTGGCGCCGGATCGCCGTGGGAATGCGCCCGAATTTGAAGCGGCCGCCCAGGCTGCCGGGCTTGAGGTGCGAACCACGCGTATGTTCGCTTTGAATGAGGCGCTCGCCGAGCCGGCGGCCGGGTTGGATTTCAATCGGGCCGCGTTTGCGTTGCGCCAGACGCCGGACGATTATTTCAGTCGGCCGGTCAAGGGTGAGCGCGCCTATTATATTCTGGCCTATGACCGCAAAGAGGAAAAACGTTTGCCGGATTTTGAGGAAGCGCGTCAGGATGTCCTGGCTGCGGCGCGCATGCAGGCGGTGAATGACATGCTCGACAATGTTTCCGCAAATGTTTTGAAGGTTGTCGAAAGCGAATTGCGCCGCGGACAACCGATGGCGCAGGCCTTGCATCCGTTCCGTCTGGAAGTTTTTACAACGGAGCCTTTTTCGATTCGCTCCGGCTTGGAGTTTGATGAATCGGATGAAGCCGATCAGGAGGGCGCGGTGCTGACGGCCCTGGCGCGGCACATGCTGACGCTGGATGTCGGAGAGGTTACCCCGGTTGTGCCGATGGGAGATGGTGTTGTGATCGGATGTGTTGACGCGCGTATTCCGGCCGATCGCGCTATTTTAGAGTCGGTCCGCAATGATTTGGAAAAATACATTCGGCGTCGCCGTGAAGAATTGGCGTTTCGCGGTTGGCAGGAATTTTTGCTTGAAATGCATAAATTCGAGGATCTTGCCGCGCAGCGCAAGGCTCAATTTGAAACCAATGAACTGCCGGAAGATTCTGCCGCAGATGATTCGGATGATCAGGCGGATAGCGCCTTAAACTAACTCGCAAAACTCCTGTTTTGCAAGCATGCAGAATCCAGAATTCATGATCCTGATTTGCGGCGCGGGATGCGGCGCGGGTCGCTTTGGTAGCGGTGGATCATCAGCAGGAAACGCCATGTGTCGCGGATGGGATTAATCTTGCTGCGGCTTTCATTGTAGATGACGGTAATGGGCACCGAGTCCATGCGGATCCCGCGCCCGGCGATCAGCAGCAGAATTTCCGATTCGGCCGCATAACGCGCGGATTGTGCTTCAATAAAAGGCAATACATCCGAGCGATACAATCTGAATCCGCACTGAGTGTCCGGGACGTACTGGCCCATGGTCCGGCTGAGAAACCAGCTCATAAGGCGGTTTGTCCAACGGCGGATCAGCGGCATATTTGCCGTTGCGCCCATCCGGTTGCCGATCAGCACAGGAATGCCTGTGCTGACATGGGTGGCGATGAAACGGGGAATGTCGGCCGGATCATGCTGGCCGTCGGCGTCCATGGTGATCAGACAGTCAAAGTTATGTTCGCGCGCATACCGGAAACCGGTATTGAGGGCGATGCCTTTGCCCATGTTGCCGGTGTGGCGGATAACTGTTGCGCCGGCGGCTTCGGCTTCATCAGCCGTGCGGTCGCGTGATCCGTCATCCACAACAACAATGTCGCGCAAATAATGGCGCGTGCGGGTAATGACCTCGCGGATCATGCGTTGTTCCATATAAGCCGGAATGATTACGCAGGTTTTTGGCGCAGTTGTTGTCGGATTGCTCATGAATGACTGCACGATAGACGAGACTTGTTCTGAAAGCAAGCGGAATTGACGCTGTGACGCTGTTTGGGGCGCAATTTTGCAACCAAGCCCGCTCTGTGGGTGAGGTCAGGATGTCTTGCAGCCGAGACATCCTGACCTCATCACGCATTCAGGAATGATCAAAGCCCGGCGCGGGGTGGCGGGACTGTGCGCAGATTAATCAGCCGCCGCGCCGTTTGCCATGCTCCGCAGCGTGTTCCGGCCGGCTGGATGCATGGCGATGATTCAGCCAATGCTTTGCGCATGGATGCGGCGGGAAAGGCTGGGTCAAAAATGCCCCGGTAAATCAGACCGTATTGGCCCAGCCGCTGTTCTTCGGCGGCAAGGGGCAGTGGGTCCGAGCCCGGCAGAATGCTTGAGCCATGTTTGCGCGCATCACGCATCAGCCACGGTTCCGTCCAGCATGTGGGGCGGAGCGCTGTGTCGCCGATCATGAGTTTTGCGCCCCATTGTTGTAAAAGCGAGCGCACCAGTTGGCCGCGTTTGAAAAACCATTTGCCGGGCGCCCAGGCCAGAACGGGGATGCCGCCGGATTCCAGCGTCTGGCAGATAATTTCATTGGCGGGCAGTCCGTTTGGGATTTCAGCGCGCATCGCCAGCGCCAGGATTTCCAGGCGTTCGCATGATACGACCTGACGTCCGGCTATCAGGCGGATGTCGCCGGTTGCTTCCGCGCGGATTGTAATTGTTTCGGTCTCCGGCCCGGTTTGGATTTCAATTCCGCTATTTTGGTTTTCCTGTGGATCGTTTTGCAGGTGGCGAAAGAAATTGATGCCTTGGCTTTCGGTCAGAAAGCCGAGCAGGAAAAGATTGGCGTCCGTTTGTGTCTGCAAGACCCCGGATATCCGGCGCAGGTTGCGGATCAGGTGGCGGATTGCCAGGGGTATGTCGAAATGCGGATAGAGATGGACATGCATGTCGGCAACAACCATGGCGTTACTTTGGTTCATGGATCTGTTCTGCGCAATGGGGTTTTATAGTGGCAAACTTACAGATTGACGTTTTAATGGTTAAAAAGGTCGCATG
>CAZMFH010000059.1:0-787 GCA_964565485.1 uncultured Verrucomicrobiota bacterium
GGATTGCACTGCTCGCCCTTGTTGCTCACCGCTCCCAGCCGCCGATCTCGCAGCCCCGTTTGGCGCGTTGGCCTTGCGCAGAAAGCAAACGCTTCGACAGAACCGGTTCTGTCGCCCCCGCTGAAAACTCCGGAAACATTCCGGCTGCGAGCGTTGCCGCAAAAAAAGCGGAAATTATTAAGGCTTAAACCCGATTTGTTTGCGGGGCAGTTCGGGTGGATTCATCAGTTGGCGGATGCGTTGGTAGACGAGGAACTTTTCACCCAACCCGGCATAGCCGGAATCCTTGATGGTTCCTGCTATGCAGGGTTAGGTTCAATCGCCAATGTCGCGGCAGAATGATATCCACATGTTGCCGCGGCGGGTCAGCGGAGCGGCAATGGTTTTTGTGCCAAGGGTTGAGCCGCCGGCGCTTTTAAACACCACTTTATAGTTTGGCAGCTTTTCCGGACAGGGCACACGCGCTATATGAAGCCATAACGGCAGTGTTTCCCAGCAGCGGGTGTCCGGCATTTCCATGGCAAACAGGGTCAACCAGACCAATGCGCCCAAAGCATCATTTTGTTGTTTGGCTGCTTCGGAGATGGCGATTTTTGTGGCAATACGCGTGGCGTCTTTGGCCAGCTGAATGGCCGCCAGACGCCGCCGACTGTCTGCCATCAGGTCGGCCGTATTGCTGAAGGGATAGCTGCGTCCCAGATAGGCGTCATCACTGTATATTTCCGCATAGGGCGCCGTCAGCATGGCGCTTTGTCCTTCCGTTTCGCCGGTTGGCATTTGTCCCATG
>CAZMFH010000059.1:797-12568 GCA_964565485.1 uncultured Verrucomicrobiota bacterium
GCAATAAAGATCACCAGTTCCGCGGAAGAGGTTGCGCCAATGTTGTTGGTTGGTTTGGTCGAATTTTGGTCGCGCGGCGCAAAATCGCCAGAGACTGCGTCAATCAGCATATTGGTCAGCAGTTGCCCTGCGGCTGCATATTGGATGGCGGCATTGCCTTCATCGTTAATCAGTTCCAGACAGAATCCGGCCAGATAACGGCCATAGGCAATATCGGGAAAACCATCCCTGTTTTCCATGCGTTTGATGATGTTGCGCGCGCAGATGGCGGCATAATCCCAATTATATTGTGCCAGATAATTTTTGGCCAGAAATGCGTAAAGCAGAACGCGTTCGAAGGGCATGCCGCGGAAAGAAAGTGTGCGGTCATTGACGATCAGGCTCGATGCGCCCTGCGCAATGCTGTATGTTTCCAGTTTGGCATCCAGATCGGCTGCCTGCCGCCAATCCTGGTTGCTGGCATCGTATTGAGCGAGGTTTTGCCGGATCATGCCGCGTTCCATCAGGTAAAGGATTTCATCCTTATCGCCTTTTGGAATTGACTCCAGATTGGCATTGGCTTGCGCAAAACGGCCGGCTTGAAAATTTGCCCGCGCCGTTTGCAGCGGCGGCGTGGAACATCCGGTCAGGAACCCGGCCAGACTTGCCGTTACCAGAATGCTCAGCCGGATCAACGGAGGTTTGCTCCACGAAGCCGGATGCATATTACCATCCAATCAAAGGCTGCCGTGCTGTGCGCGCGAATTCCTCCTGGGTTGACCAGGCAATGATGCCCGTTTCCAGGTCGGTTACTTCAATGGTCAATTGATAATAAACCAGCTCGGTTTTCGAGACGCGCACCTGCCGTCCGGTGGCTTTTTGCATTTCAATCAAAGAGCCTGTCAGCATGAATTGCGCGCCAAGCTGCTTGCCGATGGCAACACGGGTTTCATCGGTTGCGTTTTGGGCCTGAAAACCCTGTTCCTTCAGGAGTTCCTGGCGTCGTGATTCGTTGACAAACCGGATTTTATTGCCGCTTTTTTGCATCAGCAAAGTGCGAATGCGGTCGGTCATGGCCTGGGTGTCCACAAAGGTGGTCGTGCGCGGTTGTACGCCGTAGATGATCATGATCGGATTGCCCGGCTGTGTTTTAATGAAATCGCTGGCGGCAATGCTGTCGGCGATTTTTTCACTTAAATTGCGCAAATCCTGCGCGCCATAGGTGGCGTCATAGGCCGGCAAATTGGATACGTCGCGATCTTCCACCTTCTGGCGGAACATGGCGCAGCCGTTTAGGAAAAACATGGAAAGACCAATAGCGACGGTCAAGGTATGTCGGATGGTTTGCATCAAAAGTGCCCCCTTTGTAAAAAAAACAATTTACCGCATAAAATGCGTTTCCAATACAATATAATGTCCGGCTGGTGGCGTCAATTGTTTTTTTGTTGACGCAGCGCTTGCGTTATATTATTTTGTTGTTGTAACTTGCAGGATGGCATGGTTTTCAGCGTATCAACACGCAATGAGGGGGAAAGACATGATTAAATGTTTGCGTTGGATTTCTTTGGGGGCGTTATTTTGTCTGATCACCGGTTGTGCCACCACGCCTGGTGGGCTTGCGGATTCCAATACGCCTTTACATGCCAAGCCGTATACGGTTATTGGTGAAACGGAAGGAAATGACAGTTGGTATGCGCTTTTTGGAATCATTCCAATTACGCCCGGTAATTCATTAAGGGCGGCGATCAAAAAAGCGAAAGGCAAAGTCGGCGCTGACGCGTTAATTGATATTACCGTGGATAGTTACACGCAGTTTTGGATTGTCGTCGTCAGGAGAGTAACCGAAGTGCATGCCAAAGGCATCCGCTTTAAGGATCGCTGGGAAGGCGATAAGGAAGTCATGCATTAACAAACGTTGCGGCTGGCATGTGCTCCGCTTGTAAGGCGCCCATATGTCTTGCCGTCCGCCCGAAGCCGCATCTGATGGCGTCAAACATAAAACCTATTCGCAAGAAGGCCGGAGCGCCGACTTTCCTGATTATAGATGATGATCAGGCTGTCTTGCGGTTGCTGGCCGAAATTGTATCCGCTGCTTTCAAAAATGCGCGTGTTTTGACCGCTGGGACAGGACGGAGCGGGCTTGAACTTGCGCAAGGCGAAAGGCCGGATGTTATTCTGCTCGATATGCTTTTGCCGGATATAAGCGGGCTGGAAGTGTGCCGGCAGGTGAAGAACAACAAACTGACCTGCCGGATCCCCGTGATCTTCATCACCAGCGTCTGCAAAGAATCCAAGCATCGCGTGTCCGGTTTGGATACCGGCGCAGATTATTATCTGCACAAGCCTTTTGATAACAATGAACTGGTTGCCCAGCTCAAAGCGACGCTGCGCATCAAGCAATCCGAAGATTCCTTGCGCGCCCAGAAGCTTGATCTGGAAGAAGCATTCCGCAAGCAGACTGAGGAATTGCGGTTGAGCAGGGAGGCGTTGGCGCAGAAAGTGGAGGAGCTGGAAAAACTTGTTGAAAGCCAGACTCAGGAATTGGTGCGCGCCGACCGCCTGGCCGCAATGGGGATTCTTTCGGCCGGCATTGCGCATGAGGTCAATAATCCCAATACTTTTATCATGTCCAATTTGCAGACTTTCCGGCTCTTTTGGGATCAGATCCTGAAAGCGCTCGATCAGCGCGAGCAATGTTCTGAGGCCGATCTGCAGCGAATGGAATTCATTCGCCAGGAAATGCCGGGCTTGCTCCAAGGCATGGAAGAAGGCGCCCGGCGCATCAAGGCCATTGTGCTGGGCATGAAAAATTATGTTTCCGGCAATAATGCCGATAACCGGGTGGTTGATTTGCGCGATGTGGTTGAAGCTGCGTTGCGTCTGATCCATAACCAGATCAAGCATGATGTCGAGGTGCAAACCGATTTCGCGCCGGACTTGCCGCGTGTTTTCGGCAGTGAACAGTTGATTTGCCAGGTTTTTGTCAATTTGATCCTGAACGCCGCCAATGTCATGCGGGAGCATCGTGGCGAAGGATTGCTGCGGATCAAGGGTTGCCGGGTGGATGGCCAATCAGTTGTTTCTTTTCAGGATAACGGGCCGGGCATGGATCATGAAACCATGCGCAATCTTTTTAATCCTTTTTTTACCATGCGTCGCGGGCGTGGTGGAACAGGACTTGGTTTGTTTGTCAGTCACGGCATCATCAAGGGGCATGGCGGAACGATTGATGTGGCGTCGCAGCCGGGGCAGGGCGCCGTTTTTCATGTCAGATTGCCGGCCATCGAAAAGGAACAGACATTAACGGCTGAAGTTGAAAACACAGCGCCTGAATTGGCGGCAAAGGAGCAATAAAAGTGAATCGAGAAACAGTCTATGCCACGCTGCAAAAAAGAACTGATTTGCCGACTTTGCCGGCGGTTATGACGCGTCTGACGGAGATTGTCAATAATCCCAATGCGAATGCCGCGCAGGTTGCCAATATCATCAAGGATGATCCGGCCATGACCGCGCGGGTTTTGAAGGTGGTCAATTCGGCGGCTTATTCCGCGGGCGAAAGCATCACATCCATTCAGCAGGCTGTGGCGCGGATGGGGTTTATGGCCATCAAGAATATTGCGCTTTCCACTTCCGTGTTCGGCGCTTTCGATCCGCGCAAAAGCGCCGGCTTTGATCGCCAGGAGTTTTGGCGTCATTCGGTTTGCGTCGGCCTTGCCGCCAATGTGCTTTATCGGCGCATGCGGGAAATGTGTACGCAAAAACTGTTGCGCGATGTCTTGCATTTGTCCGGCTTGCTGCATGATATCGGCAAAATTATTTTTGAAAGCCATTTTCATGAGGAATTTTTGGCGGCTGTGCGCGCTGCCGCGCAAACCAGCCGGCCTTTGTTTGAGGTTGAGCGCGAATTGATCGGCGTGGATCATGCCGAGATTGGCGCTTGGCTGGCTGAACGCTGGAAGCTTTCCCCGGAAATCGTGGCGGTTATCCGCTGGCATCACGATCCGGAACAGGCGGAAGCCAAATATCTTGATTTGCTGCGCTTGTGCCATGCGGCCAACCATATTTGCAATCTGGAAAAAATCGGCGATGGCGGCGATAATGTCGCGCCGTCCTTCAATATCGGCGTGTGGAAGCGCATGGGGCTCAAGGTGCGCGATATCAGCGAACTGGTTGATGAGGTTGTTGAGGAGTCCAGGCTTTCGGAAACATTGATGGCGTTTAATTGAATTGTGGATGATTATGGAAGCAAAATTATTGGTTGTTGATGATGAAACCGAGATTCGCGAAGCGTTGTCGCGGCATTTTCGTTTTCTGGGGTATTCCGTGGAAACCGCCGGCAATGGTCAGGAGGCATTGGATAAACTCGCAGGAAGCAAATTCGATATTGTGATTTCCGATATTGTCATGCCGGTTATGAACGGCGTGGCGCTTTTACGCGTTATCCGGCGGGAATTTCCCATGGTGCGCGTGATTATCATTACCGGATATGTTACCCAGGAAAATGTCATGGCCTGTATGCGCCATGGCGCGGAAACCTGTGTCTTTAAGCCCTGGAGCGACATGCGCGAACTGGAAGAAGCTGTTGCCCGCGCCTCCGCCGGACTGCGGACCTGGAAGCAAAAGCTGCATCAATTGCTGGAAATGAAGCCGGGCGCCAATCAAAATCAGGCCAAGCCGCCGGTGGGCGGCGTTTGATGCGCCTTGGATTGCGCTTTTTCGCAGACTGAGATTTTTATGTCCGATAGCAACAAATTTATCGAAGACGATCTGGCCATTCTGGCCGAGTTCGTGGATGAATCGGAAGGCGATTTAAACAAAGCGGCCAACCATTTCGTGGCGCTGGAATCGCGTGCCGGCGATTTGGAGCTGATCAATGCCATTTTTCGTCCGCTGCATTCCATCAAGGGCAATTCCGCATTTTTGGGGCTTTTGCGCGTGCGTCAACTGGCGCATGAAATGGAGAATTTGCTCGATGATTTGCGCAAACAACGCTGCGCGCCAAACGCGGAGCTTGTTTCCGTTTTGCTGGGCGGTGTGGATGAATTGAAGGCCATGCTGGCGCGTATCCGCGGGCGTGAAAAGGAAGTTGTTGATGAGTCCGCCTTCAGCGCATTGGTTGCCTCCATCCAGGGGCTTCGTGCCGGAACTGCGTCTGCAGACGCAAAACCTGCTGCTTCCGCGCCGTCCGTCGCGCTTGGCTTTGCCGCCGCGCCTGCGGCTCCGGTGTCCGCCGCTCCCAAGGATCTGGAGCGCACCATTCGTATTCCTGAAAAATATCTGGATGAAATCCAGAAGACGCAAGCCGCGTTGGCAGAATGGCGCAAAAAGGCCGCTGTTGCGGGCGATTCCGGCCAGGCTTTCAAGGATGCTTTGGCGCTTTTGTCCCGGACGGCTGATGATCTGGCGCTGCAGTTGACGGCCATGCGTTCCGTACCGGCCGCGGAGCTGCTGCAACGCGCGCCGCGGATTGCGCGGGAAACCGCCGCCGCCACCGGCAAGGTTGTGCGGGTAAGCCTGACCGGCGAAACTCTGCGCCTGCCCCGCAGCCTGGTTGGCGCGCTGGAATCGCCGCTGATGCACATGGTGCGCAATGCAGTTGATCATGGGGTCGAGCCGCCGGATTTGCGGCGGCGCGCCGGAAAACCGGATGAAGGTTTGATTGCAGTTGAGATGCGCGCGGAAAATGAGGCTTTTGTTTTGCGTGTTGCCGATGACGGCGCCGGCATTGATTTCCGGAAATTATTGACCAAAGCCATGGCGCAGGGATTATGTCCGCGCGAGCGCGCCTTGACCCCCGATGATGTTCTGAACCTGATCTTTCTTCCGGGGCTTTCCGCCGCCGAGAAGGTTACCGATATTTCCGGGCGTGGCGTCGGTATGGATGTCGTTAAAAATCAGGTTGAATCCGCCGGCGGCACAATCAGGGTCGCCAGCAAGCCCGGCCAGGGTTCCGAATTCATTGTTACTTTACCGAACAAGTAGTGTATCTTGTTGAAGCTTTTTTTATTGTTGTTTTGTTGTTTTGGTTGCATATTGAAACTAAAAAACAATCTGTTTTTTTATTGAAATAAAAAAGCTTGCATAAATGTGTTTGCTTGTTATAATGAAAGGCAACTTCAAAACTTGTGTTTTGCAAGCGATTTGGTAAGCATTAAGCTATCCGAAGAAGCGGAATCGGAATAAAGAGTTTTGACAGAATAACAGGATGAACAGGATAGTAAGGATTATCCTGTCAAAAAAATTTTCTTTGGGTGGCTAAACGGATCCGATTTACGGAAGGGCAAACGCACCATGGCCAAATATAATTTTGATGTTGGTGTTGATCGGCGCAAACTTCCGGCGCCAAAGTTCAAGTCAATTCCTGAAGATGTGATCCCCATGTCGGTTGCGGATACCGAATTTGACGCGATGCCGGAAATTGTCAATGCTCTTCGGGAGCGGGCGGCCATTGCAAATTTTGGCTATGAAGTAATGAGTGATGACGATTACGATGCAATTATTGCCTGGGTAAAGAGTCGTCATTCTGAAGATATTAAACGCGAACATCTGATGGCAACGCCGGGAGTTCTTTATGCCATGCGATGTTCGTTGTATGCAATTTCCGAGCCGGGTGACAAGGTTGTTGTGCAGCTTCCGCTGCATACCCCTTCGATCGGCACTGCCGGGATGAGAGGAAGAATTGCCGTAAAAGTCAATTTACTCCGCCTTGCGGACGGAACGTACGCTTTGAACTACGAGGATCTTGAGCGGCATTTTCGTGAGGGCGCCAGGGTGCTGATGTTTTGTTCTCCGAGCAATCCGACCGGGCGCGTTTGGACTTTTAAGGAACTTGCGGAATTGGCGGAACTTGTATGCCGATATGATGTGCGGGTGATTTCGGATGAAATTCATCGCGATATCGTTTTGCGCGGCAAACGGCATATTCCAATTGCTGCGCTGCCCGGCATGGCGGAACGCACTATTACCGCTTTTTCGCCGTCGAAAACATTTAATATGGGTGAAATGCATATCGGTTCGGCTGTTGCCGCCAATCCTGAGCTGCGCGCCAAACTACGGAAAGTTTTGTATGAATTCGGGTTTGAAGTTACCCGTCCAAATACTTTTGCCCGTGTCGCGCAGACTGCCGCCTATACTTATGGCAGCGCATGGTTGGACGAGCTGCTGGAATATCTTGAAAAAAATATTGTGCTGGCTTTGGAATATCTGGACGGCACTCCGTTGCGCGCTTATTATCCGGATGGAACCTACCTTTTGTGGGCAGATTGTTCCGAGCTTAAAATGCATACGGAAGAATTGGCGCGCTTTATGAGAGAGAAGGCCAAGATCATACCGGACTATGGGCATTACTACGACAGTTATGAATTTGCCGGTTATAAAGGGCTGCAGCATCATGTCAGATTGAATATTGCCATGCCGCGCAAAACCCTTGAACGGGCCATGGCAAATTTACGGAAAGCGCTTCTTGCGGTATAAAAACAATTCCAATTATGGTTTTGCCGATTGTGGAACAACAAGCCAATCAAAAAGGAAAGCACAATGAGCAAAAGCAGCTATAAGGTTGATAAAAAGCATTGCGAGGTTGCTGTAACTGCAAGCGATGGTCGGCGGGTTATTCTGACTTTTGTGGCTGAAGATATTGTGCGTGTGCGGATGTCGGATGACGGTCGTTTTTCGCCGGCCTGGTTGTTGCGCTATGGTTTTATCAGGTCGGAATGGCCGGCGGTAGCTTTGCGTGTCCGCGCGCATAACGGATGTTTGGTTCTGGCCACGAAGGCTTTGGAAATCAATCTGTCGCTCAAGACGTTGACGCTGGAGTTTCGCGACAGTTCCGGAAAAATTCTTTTGCGTGAATCTGAGCCGGCGCGCGGCAGCATGGAGGGTGGTTTTCGCGCGGCTTATGATTTGCCGGCTAAAGCCTCTTTTTTCGGGTTGGGCGATCAGACACGCGAGCGCATCGAACATCGCGGGACACGCGCTCTGATGTGGATCCGCAATTTGGTCGCTTATATTCCAATTCCTTTGCTTTTGACCAATCAGGGCTATGCTTTGCTGGTTAATACCACTCGCAAGCATGTGTTTGATATTGGGCAAAGTTCGCCGCGTCAATTCGGGTTTGAAAGTCGGCAGGGCAGCCTGGATTATTATTTTCTGCGCGGCGCGACCCCGGCGCAATTGATTGAATGTTATACGCGTTTAACCGGGCGTCCGGCGCTGCCGCCCAAATGGACATTTGGGCTTTGGTTTATCGCGCATCTTCGGAGTAATGCGTATGAAGTGGTGGATACCTGTTTGCGCTTCAGAGAAAAGGGTATTCCATGCGATGCAATTTGTTTGGAGACACAATGGATGTCTCAGGATTACGATAAATCCACAAAGAAAATCTTTGACACTAATCGTTTTAATGTGCCGCCTTCGTTTTATCGAGAGGCGCAAGGCGATTGGGTCAATAATATTCATCACCGCGGCAGTTCCGAAGTTATGACGTTTCTGGATGCTATGCGCAATTTGGGATTCAAGCCTGGTTTGTGGCTGGCGCAGGATTATGATCTGAGTTATGAAGCTGAGCGGCGGGCGCGCGCAGAGCATCCGGTCAAGGATACGCTGGACAAGGGCATGGCGGCTGAGTCTGTCGTGGATTTGATTCAGGATGAGGGGCTGAAACACGGCGTTATAAGCGATAAGCTTACCAAGCAGGAAGAGCCATGGTTTGAGCATCTGAAGAAATTTGTGCGCGGCGGTGTCGAATATTTTAAAATGGATGGTTGCACACAGACGCTTGAACATCCTGATCGGCTTTGGCATGGCAACGGGATGAAGGATGACGAGATGCACAATCTTTATCCGTTGCTTTATTCGGACCAGATGGCGCGTGGTTTCCGCGAGCTGACGGGTCGGCGCGCGGCGATTTTCACGCCCAACGGCTGGACTGGTTTGCAGCGTTTTCCAGGAACTTGGACCGGCGATGTGGGCGGCGGTCCGAAGCCGCTGATTTCCTGCCTGAATTTGAGCATGAGCGGTCATGCTTATACTACGGTTGACATTGATAACACCAGCTTGCCGGGCATTCATATGGGGTTGCTCTTGCCCTGGTCGCAGTTGAACGGCTCTTACTGGAATCATCCGTGGCTGACTGCGCCGGAAATCAGTCTTGCTTTCAAGGAATACACGCGCTTGCGTTACCGGCTGATTCCTTATCTCTACGCCCAGGCTTGTCAGGCCTGGCAAACAGGTTTGCCGATTATGCGTCCTTTCCCGCTGGCTTTTCCGGATGACCCGCAGTCGGCTCGCGTTTTGAATGCATATATGCTTGGCGATAGTTTGCTGGTTACAGCTTTTGATCAAAAGGTCTATCTGCCTCACGGCGAATGGACCGATTACTGGACAGGGACGCTTTATAAAGGTCCGAAATCTTTTGTTTATACTCCGCCGGCCGGCAAGGGTGGGGGACTTTTTGTTCGCGCAGGCTCCATTATTCCGATGGGGCCGGCTGTTGATTATGTTGGCCAGGCGCAGGAAACATTGATTACGCTGGATGTTTATCCGAATGCTGATGGTGAAGGTTTTTATTATGAGGATGATGGAAGCAGTTATGAATACGAAAAAGGGAAATACGCCATAACGACCATGCGTATGCGGCGTTCCGGTCGCCGTTTGTTGATTGAGTTTGGTCCGCGCAAAGGGCGCTACAAAAACATGCCGAAAGAACTGCGTTTTGTCCTGCAAGTTCATCTGGATCGCCCGCCGCGCGCCGTATTTGAAAACAAACGGTTAATGAAAGAGCAAGCTGCGGATCTGCGGCGCGCGGATGGGGGGTGGCTGTTTGAGTCGGGCAAAAATCTGCTGCGGATTGAGCCGCAATTGCATCGCGGATCATGGAGTGTAGGCGTCGAAATATAAAGTTGCGCTTTGCGGGCGGATTGGGAAAAATTTGATGGGAAAGGAAAAATTCTATTTATGGCAAAAGAAAACCAGAAAGAGAAAACGATGATTATTACTGGGAGCTACTTGAACACCATGGCCGGCGACATTCCGGCGCAGAACTGGGGGCCAAAGGAGTGGACGGCGCAGTTCGATGTATTCGTGGAAATGAAGATGGATACCCTTGTTATGTGCAGTTCCGGGTGCGGGCAACGCGCCTTGTATCCTTCCAAACACATTGATGCGTTGATGGTCGAGGACGATCTGATTGAGTTTTTTTTAAGGATGTCCGACGAGCGTGGACTCAAGATGTACCTTTCGACCTACAGTTCCGGCTACCACTGGCTGCGCAATGACTGGCAGGCTGAAGTTGATGCAGCGCTGCCGGTGATTGACGAGGTGTTTCATCGTTATCGGCAACATCCCTCGTTCCACGGCTGGTCTCTGTGCCACGAAGGCGACGAGCGCTTTCACATGCCCAAAATCTGGGGTCCGCTGGCAAGGCATATCAAATCGTTGGATGCTTCCAAGCCGATTTTGGCGCCCTTTCGCTATTCGGCGGAAAAATATCACGGAGTGTGCGTCGGTTCTGGTCAGCACCCGCTGAATCCCGAGCAACATGGGCGCTGCATCGAATATCTGTTTGGCGAAATGGAGGGACTGATTACGCATGCCGCTTTTATGGACGGCCATTGCCATTACAAGGATTTAAAGGCGGTTGTTGAAGTTACAGCGGAGCTATGCCGGCGGTATCATGTTGATTTTTGGGCCAATGTCGAGACGTTTGACCGCGACATGCCATGGCGATTCCCGCCAATTGAATGGACAAAATTGAAATTCAAAATCAAGACACAGGCGCCCTATGTCAGCAAAATGATCATGTTCGAGGCTCCTCATTTTCTCAGTCCGTATTCGATGTTTCCCTCGGCGCGTAGCCTTTACGACAGATATATGGAGCATGCGTTGGGTGTTGAGCGTCCGGCACGGTTGAATTGAGTTTCGGAAAAATGGGGGGATGCAGCATCAAGAAAGGCGGTCAATCATGTTAATAGCACGATTAAGGTTGAAGAGCGTCTGGCTGTTGGGATTTTTGGTTTGTGTTTCCGGATGGGCGGCGGAATTGCCGGTGAATGTGCCTGTTTGCGAGACGCCGCCGGTTTTGGACGGCAAATTGGATGACGTGGCTTGGAAAAAGGCCTTGTCACTTGGCGCATTTACGGTCAAGGGCGGCGCAGGGACAACAGACGCCACGGAATGCCTGGTGCTGCGGGATGATACGTGGCTCTACTTTGGATTTCGGTGCCGGAACAAGACGATGCGGACAATGACTCCGATCGCGACGCGCGAGAACCAGATGGTGGCGCGGGATGATTCGGTGGAGGTGTTCTTCGATCCCGGCACGGGCGGCAAGGAGTATTTCCAGTTTATGCTGAGCTTTGCGAATGTGCAGGCGCAGCGGCGGTTTGCGGATGGCAAGCGGGATGTGTTTTGGAGCATGCCGTGGCGTTCGGCGACTGGGTGTGATGAAGCCGGGTGGACGGGTGAACTGGCGATGCCGTTATTTTTGATAGCGTCCTATGGCGATCCGGGGCGAGTGCGGATAAATGTTTGCCGGAACGAGCGTTTGATCGAGTTGGATCCCTATGGCGCGTTTTTGAAAGATGAGCGGATTGGGAGCACGTGGCGTCCGATCTCCAAAAGCTATAATGAACCGGAAGTTTTCGGCGCGGTGGGTGGTTTCAAGGGAGCACTGTTTAAAGAGCCGTTTTTGGTTGATTTGGAGAAGATGGAAATAGGCGCCTATGAACTGGAAGGCGAGAAGACGGGTTATACCGTTGATGTCAGTGTTCGATCTTATACAGGTGTTGGCGGCG
>CAZMFH010000060.1:0-12301 GCA_964565485.1 uncultured Verrucomicrobiota bacterium
TCTGCCACAGGCAGGCGCATCGGCGGCATTCTGACCTCAGCACGGATCCAGGATTTAAGTTAGTTGAATACTCCATTTGATTGGAAGGTTTTCTTCGCACTTCCGTTGAATAAATATTGCATTTTTTTATACGCCCATTTCGCCGGAAATTCAAGGAAAATTTCACGAAAAATGTCGGCAAAATGAGTGCCAAGGGATAATGGCTGCCGCACAAAGGACACAAATGCCGTAATTCTTTTCCTATTATCATCAGCTGCGCGAGTATCAAGCACAGGCGATGCAAAACTCCGGTTCTTCATCAAAAAATCAGCGGGGCGCCAAATGGAATGTGAGCTAGGAATTTTAGACGCCCAACCTGCAATCACGGCGGGAGCTGGGAGCCCCGATGGAGCCCCGGAAAATAAAACAGAGAATGGCAACGCTGGTGCGGACGTCTGTAACGCGTTGCAAATGAAAAGATAAGAGAGTAGACGCTGGGGGATTCGAACCCCCGACCCGCTGATTAAGAGTCAGCTGCTCTACCAGCTGAGCTAAGCGTCTGGGGCGAACAATAAAAAGTTTTTGATGGGGATGCAAGCCTTAAAATGCTTACATTTTTGATTGCGACTGGGCAACGATCTGCTACATTGCGGGCATGGAACTCGTATACGCCAGATTTAACAGGCATCGCCTGCCTCCGTTTCAAATTGAAACCGCCATTTTCCGCGATGGCGACAGCAGATGGGTGCGAAAACGCGCGCTTACGGATGCCGCCGCACAACATATCAAGCGCTTGTTCACAAACCAGGCGATTATCCAAAACTGCCTGCGTGGCGACCGCATGCGCCTACCGCAATGCGAACTGCTCGACAACCGCACGCTGCGCTATGAATATATTGACGGATGCGGATTCGACCATTTGCTTTTTGCGGCTTTCCGCGCGCGCGCGGAAAGCCGATTCATGGCATTGCTCCGAGAATACAGGGAACTTTTGCAGACCTCCTTTAAAACCGCAAAACAATCGCCCAGTCCGGCTGCCGAACAAAGCCTATTCGGAAGCCCGGCCGCAGCAGAGGAATCAGTTGCCGGAACTTTGCTCAATCCGGCTTTGATTGATCCGGTTTTTGAAAACCTTATTCTCCGCAAAAACACTTATTTCCTGATAGACCAGGAATGGGTTTTTGATGCTTGCGTACCGCTTGACTTTGTAATTTACCGCAGTCTCTTTTATTTTTACGAACGCTACAAGGAATTCGGCCTGCCGCAATGGCTGCCGCTGAGCGGCATCCTGGAAACACAGGGCATCGGCAGGGAAAAAGAAAAAAATTTCCGCGCGATGGAGGAAAATTTTCAGGCGCATGTTTTCGGACGGGAGCGCTGTTATCGCTACCGTGAGCGTTATGCAAAACACGCGCATTCGGTGCCATCCCTGCTGGAAACCATTGAACATCAACGCCAGGTGGTGCGCGAATATCATAATGCCATGGAGAATATGCGGCGCAACATCCAAACCAGTTTGACCTGGCGGTTTAGCCGGAAAGCAGGGCAAATCATTGATTTTTGCCTGCCGCCGGAAACGCTGCGCCGCCGCATGTTCAACCGGCTGATACACCGCAATCTTTCTGCACAAACCACACCGCCCGAACAGGCCATTCAAGAAGGCTGAAATATGCTCTATTATTTACATCTCTTGTCGGATCAACTTTCCTTTCTGCGTGTTTTCCAATATATCACGGTTCGGATCGTTGCCGGCGCCGGCACGGCCTTCGTCCTCAGCCTGCTGTTCGGCCCGTGGTTCATCCGGCGCCTGACCAGCCTGTGCAGCGGGGAACTCACCCGCTATCAGGAAGACCTGCCAAAACTCGATGCGCTGCACGGCGAAGTCAAGAAAAAAACCCCCACAATGGGCGGGCTTTTGATCATTACCGCCATCACCGGCTCCTGCCTGCTTTGGTGCACACTTTCCAATCTCCTGCTCTGGGCGGCCTTAATGACGCTCTGGGTCATGGGCGGCATAGGCTTCGCCGATGATTACATCAAAACAGTGCGCAAACAGGCCGGCGGACTAAGCGCCGCCAAAAAATTTTTCTTGCAGATGTTGTGGATTTTGGGGCTGGCGCTCATCCTGCTTATCATGCCGGAAACGCGCGAACATATCCGCAAGCTTATGGTACCTCTGTGCAAAACGCCGCTAATCGCAGACGTGGGTCTGGCCGGATTGGTGGGACTGTTAATCCTCGTTATTCTCGGATCGAGCAATGCGGTCAATCTCACCGACGGACTCGACGGGCTGGCCATTGGCTGCGTCAGCTCGGTGGCGCTGGCCTACATAATTATGACTTATGCTGCAGGCCATGCCCTTTTTGCAGCTTATCTACAAGTGCCTTACATTGCGGGCGCGGGCGAATTGGCTGTCTTTTGCGGATGCATGCTTGGCGCCGGACTTGGTTTTCTCTGGTTCAACTGCCATCCGGCGGCAATCTTCATGGGCGACACCGGCAGTCTGGCGCTGGGCGGCGCGCTTGGTTGCGTGGCGGTGCTGATCAAGCAAGAACTGGCACTTGTAATTGTCGGCGGCATTTTTGTGCTGGAAGCCGCAAGCGTTATTTTGCAGGTGGGCTTTTTTAAATGGAAACGCCGCCGTATTTTCGCCTGCGCGCCGCTGCATCACCATTTTGAGTTGAAAAAGAAAAATCCCTGGAGCGAAACCCAGGTGACGGTGCGTTTTTGGATTGTCTCGGTTATTTTCGCTCTGGCTGGCATATTGCTGCTGAAAATTCGCTGACCGCGCCAGCCATGGCCCACAAAACACATGCCGATTGATGAAACATATTTGATATTGGGGCTGGGCACAAGCGGACAAGCCGCGGCACAACTCTTGCGTGCCGAAGGTAAATCGGTCTGCGTGATGGACCGCAATGATTCCGCAGCGCTGCGCAACAGTGCCGACAAATTACGCGCGCTGGGCGCGGAAGTCTTGCTGGGTTGCAGCACACCGCCGCCACGCCGGTTTAAAATGTGTGTGGTCAGCCCGGGCATCCGCCTTGATGCGCCGGAGATTCTATCCGCCAAAGCGCTTGGCATTCCGCTTTGTTCGGAACTGGAACTGGGTTGGAGCCGCGCCCAATGCCGTGTTCTGGCAATCAGCGGATCCAACGGCAAAAGCACATTGCTCCGGCTTTGCGCCGCAGCGTTGCAGCACGCCGGACTGCGCGTGGCCACAGGCGGCAACTATGCGCCGCCCGTTTCGGAGCTGATACTTCAACAACGCCCCCTCGACTGGCTCGCGCTCGAAGTAAGCTCCTTCCAACTGGAAACAGTCGCAGCCTTTCGTCCGCATGTGGCCGTGCTGCTCAATGTTGCGCCCAATCACCTTGACCGGCACGGTTCGATGGAAATCTATCTTGCCCTCAAGGCCCGCCTGTTCGCCAAAATGACCGAGCAGGACACCGGCATTGTCGCCGCCGAATGCCTCCCGGCGGTGCGGACTATTGTCCATACCGCCCCCCGCTGGCTAAGCATATCCGCAGACGGCGCCGCAGATTTCTTCTACCACAGGGGCATGGTGCACAACCGCGGGCATGACAATCCGGTCAGCATCGCCGGAACATTTTTCGACAATCCCGTCATGGGCTTGACTGCGGCGGCGGCGGCGGCCGTCCTGTCGGCCTGCGGGGAGAGCAGCGCGCATGTTGCGGCAGCGGCGCGCACATTCAAGCCGCTGCCGCACAGAATGGAGCAAGTGCTTGTCGCACGCGACGTGCGTTTTGTGGATGACTCCAAGTCCACAAATCTGGCGGCCTTGCTGGCAGCCTTGCGTATGACACCCAAACCGATTCGCCTGATCGCCGGCGGCCTTTCCAAAAACGAACCTTACGAACCGGCCCTGCCCTTGCTGGGCGAAAAGGTTGGCGCGGCATATTTGATCGGCCGCGCAGCCGCAATCATGGCCAAAACCTGGCGCGCAAAAACGGACTGCCGAATTTCCGGTTCGCTCGAACATGCCGTCGCCGAAGCATGGAAGGATGCGCAACCGGGCGAAACAATCCTGCTTTCGCCGGGCTGCGCCAGTTTTGACCAATTCCGTAATTTTGCGGAACGCGGGACAAAGTTTGCGGAACTTGCGCGACAACTGACTGCCAAATAGTTTCCTGACCGGAACTGCCGCCCCGGCATGCGCTTCATGAATTGACCGCGCCATTTTGCCGAACCGGTATTTTGAGGTTGCATAATATTGTATACTGTATACAATATTGACCAAAAAACATCCCGCCCGGCGGGTTCCCAAAACGGCGCGAACGGAACAACATGAGCATGATCGAAAAAACGCCTCTGGCCGGACAGGTCTACAAGCACCTCCTGCGCCGGATTATAGATAAAACATATCCAGCCGGAAGCAAGCTGGTCGAGGAAAACATTGCCGCCGAGCTGGGAGTCAGCCGCACGCCCCTGCGGGAGGCTTTGCAGCGCCTGATGCAGGAAGGCTTTGTTGAACATCAGCCGCGCCGCGGAATGCGCGTTCGGCAGTTGCGCCGCCGGGATGTGGAAGATATTTTTGAACTGCGCGGCAATTTGGAGCGGATGGCTTTTCGGAATGCGCAGCGCCAGATCACCGAAGCTGATCTGGCGCAACTGGAGAAAATTATTGCGGAATCCGAAAAGAGCAGCGTGGCGCAGCGGCGGTCGGCGATAATGGCCGCCGACGACTGTCTGCATGAGCTCTTCTGCCGAAGATGCACAAACAGCTATTTAAGCGAATACCTGCTGCACCTGCTGCGCTTGAGCCGGCCCTACCGCAATCTGGGCGCAGACCGGCAGGCAAACATCAAACACCTGCATCAACAAAGGCGCGAGATACTTGCGGCAATCAGGCGCAAACAGATGCGCGCCGCCGAAAAACTGATTGTCCGGCATATCCGCGAAGGCAAACAAATGATCCTGGAACATTTTCCCGATGCAAATTAACCGCCATGATCTTCTGATCCTGAATGCGCGCGGGCGTGAAGCCGCCTGCCGCCATGCCGCGCAAAGCGCCCAAATACCGCAAGCTGACCTGGCAAACCTCAAAGATCTGGTTAACGGCCGGAATGGCCCGGCGCTGCCGGGCATAGTCAGGCGCAGCGAGGCTCAGCGCCTGCCGGAGCAGCACATCGCCATCGGTTTCAGTACGCCGTTTACGGACGCAGGCATGCGCCGGCGTTACGCAAGCATGATTGATCAAAAAGATATTGACGCCATCGTTACCCCTTTCGAGGTTTGGCGCCGGGCTTTTCCGCCGCGCACAACGGTTTTACAAGGACTGCGGCAAATCCAGGCAAATTGTGGCGCAGACGGCGCGTGGGGCGTCTGGGGATCGGCGGCGCTCGAAATATTCACCGGCTTGCCCTTCACGCATGCCGGCTCTGATCTGGATTTGATTATCCGTGGCTTTGACAACCGGCAGCGCCGCCTGCTGCAAGCCGCCGACAAGATGGGACACGCACAGGGACTGCGGATTGACTTTGAAATTTTGCTGCAAAACGGAGCTGCCATCAACGCGCGTGAATATCTGAACGAAACCGCAGAATTGCTCGCCAAAGCGATGCATAACGTAACGCTCATGAGCCGCACGGCGGTTGAGCAGCTTTTATAAGCAGGATCAAGCATGCATTTTGCAAACCATAAACCAAACCAGGCGCAAAGCGCCGCCGCCTCCACCCTGCCGCAGCATATTGCCGAAATCGCGGTGCGGGCCATGCTATATGAAATGGCCTGCACCCCAAAACCGGGACTGGTGGATTGCAGCAACAACGGCGCGCACCAGGACATGGACTTTTTTCTTTTTTGCAACGGCGCCGCGGCGCTGGCGCCGGGCATGTATGAACTGGCGCTATACGGATGGAATTATCGCGGCCAAACGGCGAGGATATTGCCCGGCCTGCGCGCCATCGGGCGTGTAATGGAGCAGGCGCTGCTCAGGGCAACCGGCAACATCAACACTCAACGCGGCCTGCTCTTTTCGCTTGGTCTGGCTTGCGGCGTCACCGCCCGGCTGGCGCGCCAGAGCGGCACGATTCAAGCCGAAAAACTTTGCGCCGCAATCGCGCTCACAACCAAAGGCATCAGCGCGCGCGAATTACAAGCCCTGAAGCGCACGCCTCCGCATGACCGGCAACTGCGGCCGGGCGAAAAAGCTTTTCTCAGATACGGAGCGGATGGCGCGCGCGGCGAAGTCGAACGCGGCCTGCCGACCGTGCGCCGGCACGGATTGCCGGCGCTCCGCAAAGCTTTGGCGCGCGGCTGCCGAATGAATGATGCCGCCCTGCAGGCGCTGCTCTGCATCATGGCCAAAATCACCGACACCAACGTATTGCATCGCCGGGACATGTCGGCCATGCGCTGGGTGCGCGCCCAGGCGCGCGCAATCCTGGCCGCCGGCGGAGTCCATACCGAAACCGGACGCGCCAAATTGCGCGCGGCCGACAAAATTTTCATCCGCAAAAACATCAGTCCGGGCGGCGCTGCGGATGTGCTTGCGCTGACCATGGCAATTTTTTTCTGGGAAAAGGAGGTAAATCAATGCAGGATACATGGCTGATCGGACTTTCCACCACAACGTTAGGCATGAGTGTAACTTTTATTGGATTGGCGCTGTTATGGTTGACGATTACACTAATCGGACGCCTGACCCGTCATACCCACAAGAAAGGAAATTAAAAAGATGTCCGGCATAATGGAAAATTTCATGCGTTTTGGAGCAACGACGGGATTTGCCGAACTGACTTTCGGCCACATCATCATGCTCGGCATCGCCTGTATTTTGATTTACCTGGCGATTGCCAAACGCTTCGAGCCGTTATTATTGCTGCCAATCGGCTTCGGCATGCTGCTGGCCAACATACCTGTCAGCGGACTGATGCAGGCTCCGCAGGCCGGCGCCAGCGGCGGCTTGCTTTGGTATCTCTATCAAGGCGTCAAGCTGGGCATTTATCCGCCGCTTATTTTCCTCGGCGTCGGCGCCATGACCGATTTCGGGCCGTTAATCGCCAATCCCAAGACAGTCTTGTTGGGCGCGGCCGCGCAATTGGGGATCTTTGGCGCTTTTATCGGCGCGCTGGCGCTGGGTTTTTCAAGCGGCGAAGCCGGTTCAATCGGCATTATCGGCGGAGCCGATGGTCCGACGGCAATTTTCCTGACCGCGCGCCTGGCGCCGCACCTGCTGGGCGCAGTAGCCATTGCCGCATATTCCTACATGGCGCTGGTGCCGATCATTCAGCCGCCCATCATGCGCCTTTTGACTACCGCCAAGGAACGTTCCGCGCACATGGCGCAATTGCGGGAGGTTTCGCGTCTGGAACGGATTTTATTTCCCATAACCGTTACCATAGTAATTTGCCTGCTCCTGCCGGCCGCCGCGCCGCTGGTCGGCATGCTGATGCTCGGCAACCTTCTGCGCGAAGCAGGCGTGGTTGACCGGCTCAGCAAAACAGCGCAAAACGAGCTGATCAACATTGTAACCATTTTCCTGGGCCTGACGGTCGGCGCCACCACGGGCGCGGAACATTTTCTGCGCCTGCAAACGCTTGGCATCATTGTGCTCGGGCTCTTTGCCTTTGCCGTCGGAACGGCCGGCGGAGTGCTGTTCGGCAAAATAATGTATTACTGCACAGGCGGAAAAGTCAATCCGCTCATCGGCGCCGCCGGTGTTTCCGCCGTGCCCATGGCCGCGCGCGTGGTGCAGGTGGTGGGGCAGGAAGCCAACAAGCAAAACTATCTGTTGATGCATGCCATGGGTCCGAACGTGGCCGGCGTCATCGGCTCCGCGCTGGCGGCCGGGGTATTATTATCGCTCTTCGGTTAACAAGGAGAAACAAACATGATGAACAAAGATGTCCTGATCGAATTGATGGAAAAAATGCAAGTCAACAAAATCCGCGAACTGATCATCACGCATGACCGGGTGGAAATCCGTTCCGGCTGCGGCCCATCTGCGCCGGACAAGGAAAGCGCCGCGCCGAAACTGCCGGAAACTGCGCCAGCAATCCCCGCCCAGGCCGCAGCGCCCGTCCAGCCGGCCGCCGACACCAGGCTTGTGGAAATCAAGGCGCCCTTGCCGGGCACAGTCTTTATCGCCCCGGGCACAGACAACAACAAAAAACCGCTGCCGGCCAAAGGCGCTGCCATCCGGGAAGGCGAAGTTATCGCATTGGTCGAGGCAATGAAAATGTTTAATGAGGTTTTTGCGCCAGTCAGCGGCGTGATCGAGGAATTCCGTGTTGCCCATCAAAGCGCGGTCAAAGTGGGCGATGTTCTCATGACCATCAGAAGCGCATAATCATGGAAAACCAAAGCTTTATTGAAAGCATTTTCGGAGCGCAGCCGCAAAATGCAGATGCGCATGCGCAAGCCATCGCCGGCGGATCCTCCGGTTGGAACCTTCTGCGCGCCAATTATCAGGCGCGGCTGGAAAGGGCGGCCGCGCTGCGGGCAGCCGGCGGCAAATTTGTGCCGACCAAGGACGCGCAAAAACTGCTCGAAACCGTAATCGAACCGGGCGACCTGGTGGCGCTGGAAGGCGACAACCAGAAACAAGCCGACTTTCTGGCGCGCACCCTGGCCGGCGCCAATCCGGCCACATTACACGATCTGCACATGGTGCAATCAGTGCTCGCGCTGCCGGAACACCTTGATCTCTTCGAAAAAGGCATTGCGCGCAAGGTGGATTTCTGTTACTCCGGCCCGCAAGGCACAAGATTGGTCGAGTTGCTCAAGCAAGGGCGAATTGAGATTGGCGCAATTCACACATATCTGGAGCAATACGCGCGCTATTTTGTTGATCTAACCCCGCGCGTCGCGTTGGTCGCCGCCGATTATGCCGACCGCAACGGCAATCTTTACACCGGCTACAACACGGAAGACACCCCCGTTTTGTGCGAAGCCACCAAGTTCAAGTCCGGCCTCGTTATTGCCCAGGTCAACGAAATCCGGAATAATCTGCCGCGCACGGATATTCCCGGCGACTGGGTTGATTTTGTCATACAGGCCGACCGCCCTTATTATATTGAACCGCTCTTTACGCGCGACCCGATGGCCATCACGGACACGCAAATCCTGATCGCCATGCTTTGCCTGAAAGGCATTTATGCGCCATACGCAGTGCAAAGCCTCAATCACGGAGTCGGCTTCAATACCGCAGCCATCGAGTTGCTGCTGCCGACCTATGGCGAGGAACTCGGCCTTAAAAAGAAGACCTGCACACATTTCATGCTCAACCCCCACCCAACCCTGATCCCGGCCATTGAATCGGGCTGGGTTTCGAGCGTCTATTCGCCCGGCGGCGAAATGGGCATGGAAACATATGTTCGCGCGCGGCCGGACATCTTCTTTGTCGGCCCGGATGGCTTTATGCGCTCCAACCGCGCCTATGCCCAAACAGCCGGCCTTTACGGAGTGGACATGTTTATCGGTTCCACGCTGCAGCTTGATCAATACGGCAACAGTTCAACCGCCACCGCCAAACGTATCGCCGGATTCGGCGGCGCGCCCAACATCGGCTGCGACGCACCCGGACGCCGCCATGTTACCAAAGCCTGGCAGCAAGCAGGCGCTGAATGCGCATATCAAGCCGACCAGATCGGACCGCTGCCGCGCGGCAAGAAACTGGTGGTGCAAGCCGTGGAAACTTTCGCCGAAGGCATGCGTCCGACCTTTGTCGAAAAACTGGATGCCTGGGAGCTGGCCGAAAAATACGGCTTTCAACAGCCGCCGGTCATGATCTATTCCGACAATGTTACCCATATTGTTACCGAAGAAGGCATAGCGTTCCTGCATAAATGCCGGTCTTTATCCGAACGCATGGCGGCCGTCAGCGCCGTGGCGGGCTATACGGAAATCGGCTGCCGCATCAGCGCGGATCAACGCCGCGCCCTGCGCGAACGCGGCATCTTCCAAACGCCGGAGGATTTGGGGGTTGACCCGCAGCGCGCCAATCACAGTTTGTTGGCCGCCAAAAACATGCGCGACCTGGTCAAGTGGTCCGGCGGTCTCTATGATCCGCCCGGACGTTTCCGCAACTGGTAATGGAAAAAACAAATGGCTATAACAGAATTCACTTTAAAATATCGTTCGCAACCGTTGCGCTCCATCCGGAACGAATGGGGCCATGCCGGCGTGGTTTCTTCCGGCGACCTTGAAGCTCTGATCCAAAAGTCGGGCGGCATTGGCGAGGCGGTTTTCAAGATACGCACCAAGGCATCCGGCTTTGAGCAGGTTTGGCAAAAAGTGCTTGAGCGTTTTGTCGAACGCACCGGCCTTGGAGACGTCATCGTGGAAATAAACGATAACGCCGCAACACCGGCCGTCGTCATCAAACGAATTGAACAGGCCATCCAAAATGCCGGCGGCCTGAAGGCGTAACGGAAAGGAACTGAAAATGCAAAACGCAGAATGGGATTTGCTGCAAAAACAGAGTTTCGCGCGCGCAACAGCGCGCGAACGCGCGCGCGGCCTCTTGAATGACGGCGCATTCCGCGAAATACTCGGGCCGCTCGATAAAATCGCCAGTCCGCATCTGCCGGCTCTGGGCGAAATTGTCGAATTTGATGACGGCATGACAACCGGCATCGGATTGATCGGGCAACGGCCGGTCTTCATCGTTTCCATGGAAGGCGGCTTTTTCGGGGGCGGTATCGGCGAAGTCAACGGCGCCAAGATGTTCATGGCCATCCGACTGGCCGTGGAAACATGCGCCGCAATGGAACAAGCCGCAGCAGGTCCGACGCCGGAGGCGCGCCGGCCGGCGTTGCTTGTTTCTTTCGACTCAGGCGGCGTGCGCCTGCACGAAGCCAACGCGGGACTGCTGGCGCATGCCGAAATAATTGACGCCATGCAGGATGCCCGCGGGCGTGTTCCGATGATCGCGCTCTGCGGCGGAAGGATCGGATCATTCGGCGGCATGGGCTTCGTCATCATGGCCATGGATGTCGTGATCATGAACGAACAAGGCCGCATCGGCCTGACCGGCCCGGAGGTAATCGAACAGGAAATGGGCGCGCAGGAATTCGATTCTTCCAATCGCGCACTTGTCTGGCGCACCACCGGCGCCAAGCACCGTTACATTATGCGGGATTGCGATTATCTTGTGGCAGACACCATTGGCGCCTTCCGCCATCAGCTTATACAGACCCTCGCGCTGCCGGCCGAACAAATAACCGCCCTGCGCAAAACCGGAACACCACAACTCGTCCGCCGCGAGAAACGGCGCATTGCCGAGGCGCTCCAAAACGGGATCAGTGATTCAACGGATCTCTGGCGGCTCTTCGGCAACGAACAGCCTGAAACGCTGCCCGGCATGCCGCATGACCAGTTCTTGGCGACGGTTAAACGCGCAACAGCGGAAGGGGGTCGGCAATGAATTTGATCGGCAAAGGACGGGAAGCAATCGCGCTGATCACAGATCAAGGCAGTTTCCAGGAGAACCGGATTGACAGCTATGCCATTGACGCCGATTATGCGCCGCCGGCGGTGGTCGGTTCGGCGCGCCTGGACGGCGAAGTCCTGACGGTGATCGCCAATGACGCACACGTCAACAATCCCCGCTTCAAGGTTGTTTACAGCGGCGTGATCGGGCTGGAGGAAGCCTACAAAATGGCCGAAGCCGTTTACGACACAATCGCCCTCGACCGTGACAAAACGCCCTCGGCCAAACGTCCGATTCTGCTGATTGTTGACACCCCCGGCAACGCGCCGGGCAAGCTGGAAGAAATAATCGGCATGAACAAGGCCACTGTCTCCTATCAACTGGCGCTTTCTGAGGCTCGTAAATCAGGGCATCCCACCGTGGCGCTCGTCATCGGGCGCGCTATCAGCGGCGCATTCCTCTGCCACGGACTGCATGCCGGCGTTGTGCTTTGCCTATCGGAGAAATACAACACCATGGTGCATGTCATGCCGCTGACCAGCATTGCGCGCATCATCAAAATGCCGCTGGAAGAATTACGCAAGCACGCCGTGGAAAGCCCTGTTTTCGCTTCCGGCCCCGTTTTTGTCCACCGACTGGGCGGCATTAATGAGATTATTGAAGACATCGCCCAGGCACGCGCCAAGATCATCGAGGCCATTAATTTCCAGCGCCGGACATTCCCGGCGGCGGAAAAAAACGGCATCGGCCCGGTGGGCAGAATGATGCTCGGCATCGAACGAGGCGGACGCCAGGCGCTGGCGCAGGTGATGGATAAAATGCGCACGGAAACCAAAAGCGCGCTCTGCGAGCTGGGCATTCTCACTTAAGAGGCATTTATGGAAGCCGATCCCGCCGCATATTTCCGCGAACTGCGCGAGAATC
>CAZMFH010000061.1:0-12251 GCA_964565485.1 uncultured Verrucomicrobiota bacterium
GGAGTGGAGGATGGTTTGGCGACGGGCTGGCTTGGGCATTTCCCGATTATGGATGTTGAAGTTCGGGTTGCAGATGCTTCGTTTGACGCGCAGACTTCTTCCGCCGTTGCTTTTCGGACGGCGGCTGTAATGGCGTTGCGCGATGCGCTGCGTCAGGCTGCGCCGGTCCTGCTTGAGCCGATTATGGCTTTGGAAATCACGGTTCCCTCCGAATATATGGGGGATGTGATGGGCGATTTGAACGCCCGGCGCGGTAAAGTCAAGGGGTTGGTCAGCCGTCCGCCGGCGCAAATCATTCGCGCCGAGGCGCCGTTGATGGAGCTTTTTGGCTATGCGACGACCATACGGTCGCTGACGCGCGGGCGGGCCGGTTATACGATGGAGCCTTTAGTGTTTGAAATTGTTCCGGAACTAATACAGAAACGCATATTGAGTCGGTGAATAAGGCATGGAAGATCAACGTATACGTATTCGCCTGAAATCTTATGATTTTCGGGCTTTGGATCAGTCGGCGGGCGATATTGTCGAAACCGCAAAGAGAACCGGCGCGCGTGTGGCCGGTCCGATTCCGTTACCTACGCGAATAGAGCGGTATACCGTCAATCGCAGCCCGCACGCGGACAAAAAATCCATGGAGCAATTTGAAACTCGCACACACAAGCGACTTCTGGATATTATCAGTCCGACGGCTAAAACAGTGGATGAGTTGAAAAAGTTGAATTTGCCCGCGGGGGTGGATATTTCAATCAGGATTTGAGTGTTGTTATTATGCATGGATTATTGGGCAGAAAAATAGGGATGACCCGTGTTTTTGACGAACATGGCCAGCAGATTCCCGTCACGGCGATCGCTTGCGGCCCTTGTGTCGTTTTGCAGCGCAAGGTCAAGGCGCGGGATGGTTATGAAGCGGCGCAGATCGGATTTGGCGAAGTTGCTGAGAAGCGCGTCAACAAACCTGATTTGGGCTTGTTCCGTAAAATCAATGTTGCGCCGTGCCGCCAGCGTTGTGAAGTGGCGCTGGATGCCGGCGAGGATTGCAAGCCGGGCGATTTGGTGACGGTTAAGATTCTGGAACAAGAGGAATATGTTGATATTATCGGCATCACGAAAGGCAAGGGGTTCCAGGGTGTTATGCGCCGGCACGGCATGAGCGGCGGCGCAATGACGCATGGCGGACATTCCAAGCGGCGCGTCGGTTCGGTTGGCTGTCGTGAGTTGCCGGGGCGTATCCATAAAGGCAAACGTATGCCCGGACACATGGGGGTTGATCGTATGACGCTGCAGAATTTGAAATTGGTCAGGGTTCGTGTGGAAGATAACGTCGTGCTGGTGCGCGGTTCGGTTCCCGGACACTCCGGTTCGATTGTGCTTGTGAAAAAATCGTTGAAGCGGGGACGAAAGTCATGAGTCGTATCGTGATTACAAATGCTTCCGGGGTCGTCAAGGAAGAAATTGAGCTTGCCGATGATTTGCTTGTTTTGGATCGTGGCGCGCAGGCGTTGAAGGATGTTTTGGTGGCCTATCGCGCCGGATTGCGCTCCGGCACAGCTTCCACCAAGACTAAGGCGCAGGTTGCCGGCAGCAATCGCAAGCCTTGGGCGCAAAAAGGGCTTGGCCGCGCGCGCGCCGGATATCGGCAGTCGCCGGTTTGGCGGGGCGGTGGAGTGGTTTTCGGTCCGCATCCGCGTTCTTATGCCAAGCATACGCCCCGAAAGGTGGCGCGGCTGGCGTTTCGCCGGGCGTTAAGCGAAAAAATAAAGGATCAGGCATTGCATGTTGTGGATGAATTGAATGTTGCCGAGCCGAAGACGCGCGCGCTTTTAGCCGTCCTGGAAGCGGTGAAAGTTTCCGGGCGGGTTCTGATTATTCTCGATCGTCAGGACCGGCAGCTTGGTTTGGCGGCGCGCAACTTAAAGAAGGTTGAGATTGTTTTGGCGTGTGATGTGCATCCTTATCAGTTGCTGCGTTATCCAACCTTGTTGGCGACGAAATCGGCCTGGGCCGTGCTTGAAAAACGGCTGAAGCCCATGGATGAGACAGGAAAAGACAGTTTATGAAGACGCCTTATAATGTAATCAGAACCTTGATTCTTTCCGAAAAGATTTCGCGCGAAATGGAAAGCCACAACCGTTATTGCTTTAAGGTTGATGCGCAGGCCAACAAGCTGGAAATCAAGAAGTCGGTGGAACAGTTGTTCAAGGTGCGGGTGATCAAGGTTAATACGATGCATCGTTGCGGTAAACTGAAGCGCGAGCGGACGGCGCGTTATGGGCGGACGGCCGCGCATAAACGGGCTATGGTAACTTTGCATGACGGCGATAAAATTGAAATTGTGTAAGGATTGATTATGCCTATACGTGTTTATAAACCCGTTACTCCGGGACGGCGTCTGGCGACAGTCGCTGCGTTTGATGAGTTGACGCGTTCCAAGCCGGAGCGTTCCCTGCTTCGGTCGTTTAAAAAGGCGGCCGGCCGCAATTCTTCCGGCCGAATTACTGTACGGCATCGCGGCGGCGGCAACCGTCGGCATTTTCGGCAAATTGATTTTTTGCGCAATAAGATTGATGTTGCGGCCAAGGTTGCCCAAATCGAGTATGACCCCAACCGTGGCGCGCGGATTGCCTTGTTGCATTATGTGGATGGTGACAAACGTTATATCCTCGCGCCGCTTGGTCTGACTGTCGGCGCCGTTTTGATGGCCGGACCAAAAGCCGAGCCGGCGCTGGGTAATCGTTTGCCGATGGAACGGATTCCGCTTGGCTTGCAGATCCATAATGTTGAATTGCAGCCGGGGCGGGGCGGTCAATTGGTGCGCGGCGCCGGCACGGCGGCGGTGTTGATGTCGCGCGAAGGCGATTACGCCAATGTCAAACTGCCTTCAGGCGAAGTCCGCAAACTGCATGTGCGTTGCATGGCGACGATCGGGCAAGTCGGCAATTTGGATGCGAAAACCATCAGTTACGGCAAGGCCGGGCGCGCGCGTTGGGCGGGGGTGCGTCCGACAGTGCGCGGGCGGGCCATGAACCCGATTGACCATCCGATGGGCGGTGGCGAAGGCAAATCCACCGGCGGTCATCCGCGTTCGCCTTGGGGTATGTATGCCAAGGGCAAGAAGACCAGAAACCCGCATAGTAAATCGGCGCGGTTTATCATATCACGGAGAAAGTAAGTTATGTCCCGATCTTTGAAAAAAGGTCCGTATGTGGCGGCCTGTTTGATTGAGAAGGTGGAGCGTCTTGACAAGTCCGGCGAGAAACGTCCGATTCGGACCTGGTCGCGGCGATCCATGATTGTGCCGGAATTTGTCGGGCACACCTTTGCCGTGCATAACGGCAAAACGCACATTTCCGTTTATGTGACCGAAAACATGGTTGGACACCGGCTGGGTGAATTTGCGCCAACGCGCATCTTCCGGAAACACGGTGTGCATACCGACAAGAAGATGGAGAAAACTTAAAAATCATATTGTCTGATGATATGGTTTGACGGCGGTTTGTTATGAAAATAGAGGCTTCTGTTAGATTTGTTCGTATTTCGCCAACAAAAGCGCGGCCTTTTGTGCGTTTGTTCAAGGGCTTGCCTGTGGCCGATGCGCTGAAGGCGGTAACTTTCAGCCGTTGCAAGGCGGCTGTTTTTGTCGGCAAGCTTTTAAAATCGGCCATTGCCGATGTGGAAAACACGCATAAGCAGTCGGCGGATGATTTCCATGTCGAACAACTGATTGTTGAAGATGGGCCGACGATGAAAAGGTATTGGGCGCGTTCGCGCGGCATGGCCCGTCCGGTAACCAAACGGACAAGCCATTTCCGTATAATTCTGGAGAATGACAAAGGTTAGAGGAAAGGAGCACGGTTTTGGGGCAAAAGATAAATCCTATTGGCTTGCGTGTTGCCGTCAACAAGAATTGGCGTTCGCGCTGGTTTTCGGAGAAGAAACAGTTTGGCGACTTGTTTCACGAGGATTTGATGATTCGTGAGCGCGTTATGAAACGCCTCGAAGGCGCGGCGGTGCCGGATGTGGTGATTGAGCGCTATGCCAATCGTGTGCGCGTTACGATTTTCACGGCGCGGCCCGGTATTGTCATTGGCCACAAGGGGCAGGATATTGAAAAATTCCGCGAGGAATTGGCCAAAGTAACCGGCAAGGAAATTTACGTTGAAATCAAGGAAATACGGAATGCGGATCTGAATGCCCAGCTGGTTGCCGAGAATATCGCGGTGCAGCTTGAGCGGCGCGTTTCCTTCCGTCGCGCGATGAAGAAGGCGATCAAGACGGCAATGGATATGAAGGCGCTTGGGATTAAAGTGGCGGTTTCCGGACGTTTGGGCGGGGCCGAACTTGCGCGGCGCGAGGCTTATAAAGAGGGTATGGTGCCATTGCACACGTTGCGGGCCAATATTGATTATGGCGCTACGGAAGCCCGGACTGTGGCTGGCAAAGTCGGAATCAAAGTGTGGATTTGCGTTAATCCTGATCTGGAAACGCAAAACAGGACGGGGGTGCGTCGTGCCGGAAATGCCTAGTCGAGTCAAGTATCGCAAGGTGCAGCGCGGTTGCATGAAAGGGAATGCCACTGCGGGAGATACCTTGGCCTTTGGTGAATACGGTTTGCAGGCTTTGGACCGTTCCTGGATCAAGGCCACGCAAATTGAAGCTTGCCGGGTTTCCATCAACCGGCATCTCAAGCGCAAAGGCAAAGTATGGGTCAGGATTTTCCCGGACAAACCGGTCAGCAAGAAGCCGCTCGAGACGCGTATGGGCAAGGGCAAAGGCGTGCCGGAATTCTGGGTGGCGGTGGTCAAGAGCGGACGGATGTTGTTTGAGGTTGACGGCATCAGCGATGGCGTGGCGCGCGAGGCCTTGCGTTTGGCGGCCACCAAGTTGCCGCTTCGAACACGTTTTGTGTCGCGCCATTTGTTGTAAATAAAATGATTGTGCGGCGGCGCTTTAATCCGACCGCGCGCAAAACGGGGTTGATTTTGGAAAGCATGTATGAGCAAGGCAGGTAAATTAAGAGAATTGTCGGACGATGAACTGGCGCAAAAAGATCAGGATGCGGTCAAGGCATATTTTGATCTGCGTAAAGTGAAGGCTACCGGCAAACTGGATAATCCCCAGCAATTACGCATGGTGCGCCGCGAGATTGCGCGTGTGCGCACTGTCTTGAGGGAAAAACGGAATATTAAAGAAACGGGAAATGCCGGTAATGGAAACAAAACGCGCAAAACGTAAGGAAAGAACAGGGGTCGTGATCGGCGATGCTATGGACAAGACCATCATTGTCCGCGTGGAACGCCGTGTGCGTCATCCCTTGTATGGCAAGGAAATGCGCCTGACCAGCAAGTGCTATGCGCATGATGAAAACAAGCAGGCTAAGCTTGGCGATGCGGTGCGGATCATGGAGACGCGGCCGTTGAGCAAATTAAAACGTTGGCGCTTGGCGGAAGTGCTTGAGCGTCCAGCCAAAATGCGGGAGCAAGCGCAAAAGTTATGATTACGGAAGAAACATGTTTGGATGTGGCCGATAATACCGGCGCGCGGCGGGCCAAGTGTTTTCGAATTCTGGGGCAGCGCAAGCGTTATGGGTATCTGGGCGATTTGATCAAGGTTGCGGTGCGCGAGGTTAAACCGGGTGGCCTGGTGAAAAAAGGCGAAGTGCGTTTGGCGGTGATTGTCCGCACCAGCAAGCCGATCCGGCGTCCGGATGGTTCGACTTTGCGCTTCGACAATAATGCGGTTGTCTTGGTGGATGATAGTCTCAATCCGTTGGGAACGCGTATTTTTGGGCCGGTAGCCCGGGAATTGCGCGATAAAAAATTTGCCAAAATTATTTCATTGGCGCCGGAGGTGCTTTGATTATGGCGCAAAAAATACATATTCGGCGCGATGACGTGGTAATGGTTTGTTCAGGCAGCGATGCGCTCGGCAAAAAAACGGGCAAGGTCTTGCAGGTGTTGACCGGCAAGCGCGCCGCGATCGTCGAGGGGTTGCATTATATCTCCAAGACTCTGCGTAAAAGCCAGGAACAGCCCAAGGGCGGGATCATCCGCAAGGAGGGGCCGATTGCGGCGGCCAATCTGATGTTGTATTGTCCGCATTGCAAAGATGGTGTGCGTGTTTCTCGTGCTCGTTCGGAAAACGGCAAGGTTGCCCGTGTTTGCAAAAAGTGCGGGCATCAATTCGGCGGTTAATATTATGGCAAGATTGAAGAAAAAATATATTGGCGAGGTTTTGCCGGAATTGCAGCGGTTGCGCGGTTACAAAAACCCGATGCAGGTCCCGCGCATGCTGAAGATTGTGGTCAATATGGGCATTAATTCCTCGGTGGAAAAGGACGCGATCAAGAATCTGCTCAAAGAACTGTCGGTGATTACGGGGCAGATGCCGGTGCTTTGCAATGCCCGCAAGAGCATCGCTAATTTCAAATTGCGCGAGGGTATGCCTGTCGGCGCGATGGTAACCATCCGTGGCGCGCGCATGTATGAGTTTTTTGATCGTCTGGTAAATACGGTTTTGCCGCGTTTGCGCGATTTTCGTGGTGTTTCGCCCAGCGCCTTTGACGGGCGCGGCAATTACACGATGGGTTTGCGCGAACAGACTGTGTTTCCTGAAATCAATGCGGATGATGTCAAAAGAATTCAGGGCATGCATATCACAATTGTTACAACGGCGGCTTCAGATGATGAGGCGCGTGATTTCTTGCGGCTGATGGGGATGCCTTTCGCCGCCATTGCAACCGGAAAGCAATAAGGGAGGGACTCTGTTTGGCTAAGTTGTCATTAATGGTTAAAGCCGGGCGCAAGCCCAAGTTCAGCAGCCGCGCCTATCATCGCTGTCGGTGTTGCGGGCGGCCGCGCGCGTATATGCGCAAATTTCAATTGTGTCGTATTTGTTTCCGGGAATTGGCTTCGGTCGGCCGGATTCCCGGCGTGATCAAGGCAAGTTGGTAAAGGGGTAAGAGAGCAATATGAATCAGACAGATCCGATTGCAGACATGTTGACGCGCTTGCGGAATGCCAATTCCATTCGCGCCGAAGTAGTGCAAATGCCCTATTCCAAACTGAAGGACGAGATTGCGCGCATTTTGAAACGCGAGGGTTTTATTAAGGATTATACCACGGAAGGCGGCGGCGCTTTTAAAGTTCTGCGCCTGTATTTGAAGTTTGATGCCGACCGTGTGCCGGTTATCCGCGGCTTGCGGCGTGTCAGCACGCCCGGCTTGCGGCGTTATGTGGCTTCCGGAGACTTGAAGGTGATTAAGAGCGGCACTGGAATTGCCATCGTCAGCACTTCGAGCGGAGTGCTTTCTGATCGCGAAGTGCGCCAAAAGCGCGTCGGCGGCGAGTGGCTTTGTACTGTTTGGTGAATGCGGGGGCTTGTGCGCGGAATGCGCCCGGCCGTCTTAGGAGACAAAGGATATGTCGAGAGTTGGACAAAAACCGATTCCCGTTCCCAAGGGAGTGGAAATTGCCGTGCAAGGCAAGCAATTATCGGTCAAAGGACCAAAGGGTGTTTTAACCAGCGCTTTGCCGGAGTTGTTTGATGTGCGTTATGAATCCGGAATGATTCTGGTTAAGCCCAGGAGTCAAAACGCCGAAACAGGCGCATTGCACGGATTGCATCGCCGTTTGATCGCCAATATGGTTGAGGGTGTCGCGCAGGGGTATGTGCGCGAACTGGAAATCCAGGGGGTTGGGTTCAAAGCGGCGGTTCAGGGGCGTAAAATAGTGTTGTCGCTTGGTTTTTCTTCGCCCAAGGAATTGGATATTACCGAAGGCGTGGAAGTGAAAGTGAACAACAATGTCAATATCGTTGTGAGTGGGCCGGATAAACAGAAGGTTGGTGATTTGGCGGCCAGGATTCGTTCCTTTTATCCGGCGGAGCCGTATAAAGGAAAGGGCGTGCGTTTTAAAGGCGAATACGTTCGGCGTAAGGTAGGCAAGACTGTGGCGTGATCAATATGAAGCTCAAAAATAAATCGGATTATCGAAGGTTGCGGCATCGACGTTTGCGGCAAAAGATTCAGGGTTCGTCTGCGCGTCCGCGTATGTGCGTCTGTATTACCAATAAATACATGTATGTGCAGTTTATTGACGATCAGGCGGCGGTAACTTTGGCCGGCGCCTCGACGGTCAAGGACCAGCCTGCCGCCAATAATCGCGCGGCGGCGGAGCGTTTGGGGCAAAAGGCGGCGGAAGCGGCCAAAAGCAAGGGGATTACGGAAGTTGTTTTTGATCGGGGCGGTCGAATCTATAGCGGACGCGTCAAGGCTGTTGCCGAAGCGGCGCGCGCGGCGGGATTAAAAATATGAATAAAGAGTCCAGGGATATCAGCAACCTCCAGGCGAGCGTATTTGAGGAGGCAGCTTCTGCGCCGGATATGGAGGAGTATGTTGTGCAGGTCAAGCGTTGTTCCAAGGTTGTCAAGGGCGGGCGGCGCATGAGTTTCAGCGCCGTAATTGTCGTCGGCGACCACAAGGGGCGGGTTGGTTATGGTTTGGGCAAGGCCAATGAGGTGGCTGACGCTATTCGCAAGGGCGGCGATATTGCCCGCAAATCCATGTTCAGCATCAAGCTGGCCGGCACGACCATTCCGCACGAGGTAACTGGTAAATTTTCAGCTTCACGTGTTTTGTTGAAGCCGGCTGTGGATGGCACGGGCGTGATCGCCGGCGGCGGCGTTCGTTACGTTTTGAATCTTTCCGGAGTTCATAATGTTTTGGCCAAGTCGCTTGGTAATTCCAACAAGTGGAATGTAGTGCATGCCACAATTAACGCCCTCAAACAGTTGCGCACACAGGCGGAATCGGCCTCCATGCGCGGTGTGGCGAATTCGGAAAAAACGCTCCGCGCGGATGCGCCGCAAGCATGATTTTTGCCGGATGCTTGGGCATGTTCCGGAGTAAGAAAGGATAATTTTGGATATGACAACATTGCATGGATTGTCGAATGCGCCCGGCGCGCGCCATCGGAAAATGCGCGTTGGCTGCGGCAGCGGTTCGGGTAAAGGTAAGACTTGCGGGCGCGGTCACAAGGGACAGTATGCCCGGTCGGGGCATAAACACAAACCTGCGTTTGAAGGCGGTCAGATGCGTCTTTTGCGCCGCATGCCCAAGCGCGGATTTAACCGGATCAAGCGTAGTTATGCTTTGGTCGGTCTGGAGCGTCTCAACGGTTTTGCGGCCGGGTCTGAGGTCAATCCGGATGTTTTGAAGCAAGCCGGTTTGGTGACGGATGTCGGAGACGGCATCAAGATTCTCGGCGACGGAAATTTGACTGTCAAGCTGACGGTCAAGGCGCATGCTTTCAGTCAGAGCGCCAGGCAAAAAATAGCCGCGTTGGGCGGAACGGTGGAAGAGATTCGGTAGATTTTTTATGCTTTCGGCTTTTATCAATTCTTTTAAGGTTGAAGATCTGCGCAAGCGGATGTTGTTCACGTTTGCGCTGGTTTTTCTGTGCCGTGTTTTAAGCGTCGTGCCGACGCCGGGAGTCAGTTCCGGAGCGTTGCAGGAATTAATTCAGCATATCTCGCATCAGGTGGGCGGGGGCTTGCTGGGGCTGGTGGATTTGTTCAGTGGCGGCGCCATGAGCAATTGCGCCATCGGCGCGCTGGGCATCATGCCTTATATCAGCGCTTCCATTATTCTACAGTTGATGACGGCCGTTGTCCCATCGCTCGAACGTTTGGCGCGCGAGGGTGATGTGGGCCGCCAGAAGATCACGCAGTACACGCGTTATTTGACCGTTTTTTTGTGCATTGTGCAGGGGTACGCCATGGCTGTGGCGCTTCAGAATCCATCGGCGCTTTTCGGGCGTAATGTCGGCGAAATTGTCAGCATGCATTCGGTCTGGGGCTTCCGTTTGGTTACGGTGGTTACGATGACAACCGGCACCATGCTGATGATGTGGCTGGGAGAGCAGATCACGCAATCCGGAATCGGCAACGGGATCTCGTTGATTATTACCGTTAACATTATCAGCCGTCTGCCCGGCGCGGTGCAGGCGATGATTCGGATGTTTCGCCCGGTGGGCGGCGGCGAAGCGCAATTTTCCGTTTTCCATCTGGTCGGTTTGTTGTTGTTGATGTTTTTGGTGGTGGCGGCGACAATTGCCGTTACCCAGGCGCAACGCAAAATTCCGGTTCAGTATGCCAAGCGTGTCGTCGGGCGCAAGGTTTATGGCGGACAGAGCACCTATATGCCGCTGCGCATCAATTACGCCGGTGTTATGCCGATTATTTTTGCGCAGGCTATTTTGATGTTTCCGCAGAAGATTTTCGAGATGCTGCCCGGCGACTTCTTTAAGCATCTGTCCGTGCATTTCCGGATGGAGCGTCCGCTTTACATGCTGCTCTATGCGACGATGATTCTGTTTTTCTCGTATTTCTGGGTGGCGACTGTTTTTAATCCGGTGCAGATTGCCGATGATCTCAAGAAGGCCGGCGGTTATGTGCCGGGAATTCGTCCAGGCACGTTTACGGCTGAATTCCTCGATCGGACCATGACGCGCATTACTTTGGCCGGCGCGGTTTTTTTGACGGTGATTGCGGTGATTCCGACGATCATGGCGCGTCAGTTCAGTATCCCCTGGATTGTGGCCTCGTTTTTTGGCGGGACCAGTTTGTTGATTATTGTCGGTGTGATGCTTGATACCATGCGTCAGGTGGAATCGCACCTGATTATGCGGCATTACGATGGGTTTTTGAAAAAAGGACGTTTGCGTGGAAGGCGTTAAACAATGAGTGTCAGCGCGATTATTTTGCTTGGCGCGCCCGGCGCCGGAAAAGGAACAATGGCGGAAGCCATTCTGGCGGAGACGCGCTGTGTGCATGTTTCCACAGGCGATATGCTGCGCGAAGCGATCAAAAACGGATCACCGGAGGGGCGCGCTGCCGAAGAATTGATGCGGCAGGGGGCGCTTGTCTCCGACGAGTTGATCCTGAAGATTGTTACCGCGCGCCTTGGGCGCGGTCCGGATGATGCGCGTTATTTGTTTGACGGTTTTCCGCGGACGCTTGCGCAAGCGCAGATGCTTGATGCGCTCTTCCTGGAACGCCGCGCGCGTTTGGAATGTGTCTTTTTGCTGGCGGTTTCGCGCGCGGTCAGTCTTGACCGTCTCGGCGGGCGACGGATCTGCGCGCAATGTGGCGCCAATTTTCATGTGCGCAATATTCCGCCCAAAGTTTCCGGTGTTTGCGACCGTTGCGGCGGTAATTTGAAACAACGCCCGGATGATTTGCCGGCAACGATTGCGGAGCGTCTCGATGTCTATGAGCGGCAGACAGCCGGTTTGATTGATTTCTATCAAAAGAAGGGGTTGTTGATTCGGATTGATTCGTCCGGTCCGCGCGATGAGACTGTGGCGCAGATGATGAAGGCCTTGCGCGTGTAAAGCCGGTCGGCGCGGGTGTATTCCGTGGCCGCAAGGCCGCGAATTGGCCGATGATTGGCGCCTTGGCCGGTATGGGAGAAAGCGCGCGACGATGATTGTGATAAAAAATGCGGCGGCGCTTGAAAAAATGCGGCGCGCCGGTCGAACGGCGGCGCTGGTCAGGGATCAGTTGGTAAAAAATATTTGCCCCGGCGTAACAACACGCATGTTGGACCGGTTGGCCGGGCAATTGATTGAACGCGCGGGCGCCAAAAGCGCTTTTTATGGATACCGCGGTTATCCGGGGACGGTCTGCATTTCGGTCAACGAGGAAGTTGTGCATGGTATTCCCGGCGAGCGCCGGATCAGGATCGGTGATATTGTCGGGCTTGATGTCGGGGTGGTTGTTGACGGATATAACGGCGATACTGCCACGACGGTTATGGTTGGTGTGGCCGATCCGGATGTGATCCGGTTGGTGGCTGTGGCGCAGGAGGCTTTGGCGGCCGGAATTGCCCGGGCTTGTTGTGGAAACAGGTTGTCGGATGTTTCGCATGCGGTTGAGCAGACGGCCGTTGCGGCGGGCTTTGCGGTGGTGCGCGATTTTGTCGGGCATGGGATTGGGCGGGATATGCATGAGGAGCCGCAAATCCCGAATTTTGGCGCGCCTGGGCGCGGGCCGCGATTGCGCGAAGGCATGACGCTTGCGATTGAGCCTATGGTCAACATGGGCGGGGCGGATGTGGAAGTTTTGGAGGATGGTTGGACCGTGGTAACAAGAGATCGCAGGTTTTCGGCTCATTTTGAGCATACGGTGGCGGTCGGCAAGGGGCGGGCGGAAATTTTGACTTTGTCTGCGGATGAGAAATAAGTCTTGACCAG
>CAZMFH010000062.1:0-12122 GCA_964565485.1 uncultured Verrucomicrobiota bacterium
CATTGCAGATCGCCCTGCACACCCGGTTGCGCAAAATTAGGGTCAACTTTTTCAATCCAATTTTCTTGGGTCATTTTTTTGCTCCCGCCGAACAGTAAGCATGGCGCATTCATGCGGGGCAAGACACAAGCGCAAACACGCCATGCCGCCAGCCTGTTTAATAACCGCAAATTGATGCGCAGAAGCAATGTCTTTGACTGTTCGTCCGGACAGCCGAACAGTTAAAAACGCTTCAATCGGCGCGGCGTCTTCGGGCGCGGCATCTTCCTCCACAATAATGCGCAACGCGCCTTGCGTATCCCAAAAGGCAATCAACTTGCCGGCGGTGGTTGTAAGCGTCGGCGAACCGAGTTGCCGCAGGACAAGCGCCGTGGCGCGATTCATCAGTCTGCTCATACTGGCGCTCCCGTAAGTATGCACACTGGGAGAATCTTCCCTGCGCACAACCGTCGGCGGCACGGTAAACAAAGCGGTCTTGCCCCACTTCGTCTCATGAATCGTCAAAACGGGCATGCTTGCGCCTGCGGGTGATGCGCCGGTTAAGATGGAACGGCAACCATTTTCACGATAATGTGCGCGGCAAAGCGGATGCGCAGTGCGTTCGCGAATTTCAGCCAGTTCAGACCAAGGCGCAACTTTCTGATACTCATGCGCCAGGAAGATATCGCCAATCGCCACATCCTCTGCGACCGCCACGCCAAACAGATCTTCTAGGCCGGTTACATTCTCAAAAGCCAGCAAGTTCATACCGGCTTCGTGACAACGGCGAATTGTTCTGATTTCGTCATCCGCCAATCCGGCAAGCGGCGGCAAAACCAGTGTATCCACATCCTCAGACGCCAAATTGGCCAAATGCCTCAATTCCGTGAGAAAACCGGCGGACTGTCCGTCAAGCCGCGCCTGCTCGTAAGCAAAAGCAATTGCCTCTTCCGCCGTGTTAAAAATATCGTCAGGCATCGAAGACTTCCCGGCATACGTCAACTTGCGGCATTCGTGATAATCCGGATGGCTCATACAAGCGGTGCGGCTGTAAACAAAAGCCGTGGAACGTGACGGCTTGCAAGGACGCACTTCGCGAATGATCGGCCAAGTCGCAAGTAAGGCCGCAAAATGTTCGCGCGCCCAATGCGTCGGTTGCAAGCCGTTATCCTGCCAGTAACGGAAAGCCGTGCCGTCAAACCAAACGGCGGCATAGGCATATTCAAAAAAACGTTTTGGAAATGATTGGGCGCTCGCGCGAATCCGGCCATAAGGCGGACTGCCGTTCATGACATGACCGTCCGTCGGACAGGCGACCAACCCATACACTTCAGGATAAAGCCGCATGTCCGGCGCTTCCATCTTCATGGAAGCCAGCATGAACACATCGCGTTGGATGGGATACCCGCAAATACAAGGATAGCTCTCAAAACGCAGCGGGCCTTGCCAGGCTTTATACCAGGCGCGCGTCAAGTCGCGCCCCATATAGCGCGCGAAATAAGCAGATTTATATACGGAACCATAAGGCGGATAAGGCCCGAACCAGCCCCATTGGGCGTTAGGATCCAAAGCCTGCATGCGCTTTTATTCCATCGGCGCGTAAGATGCGGCATACCAGCGATTGAAAAATTCCAGCCAGGCCTTCCAGTGGCAATCAACCAGCATGTCAAATTCTTCTTCCGTCAGATTGCCGCGCGCATCCACAACCTCAGCCGACAACCCGGAATGAGCGGATTCCAAAAATGCAGGGCTGCGTAGAAACTCCAAAAAACAATCAAAAAACTGCGGACTACACGACAACCCCCATTCGCCGACGCGGCGCGCGTATGTGTCGCGCCGCCACAAATCAAAGCGCGACATAACCCCGCCTGCATAAATCAAATCCGCTTCCGCCAAAAGATCGCCATAGGCTTCCGGAGCGCCCCGCTCCGGCATCCACGGGCACAACCACAACATATAAGGACGGCGATAGAGGCGCAAAACCGGTTTAGTCTTGTTGCGCCGCGCAAAGGCAGCGTCAAAAACATTGTGCGAAACATAATGATACTCATCCACACCGCGCCCAACCCAAGGATCAAACGCGGCCGCCGGCGAGAGATACTCAAAAAATTCGCCGCACAATAATTCCGGCAAACCGGAAGCCACCGGCGCCGAGACGGCATTGGGTTCAACCGGCATAACTTCAAACGCGCGCATGAGCGAAGCAACTGTTGCCCCGGCCAGTTGCAGACGAAGCTCCACATGATAAACACCTGCCGAACGCTTGCCCAAGTCAAGCGCTGCCGCAAACACACCAAAACCCAGCCGCCCGAAAACACCTGCCTGCGCGTCATGCCCGGCAATCAGCGGCAAATCGCGCCAATCTTCAATCGGGCGGGAAAACACATCCAATAAACGCACTGACATTTTTAACGCCGCCGACTCACTCGCGCCATTCCGACAACAAGCTGATATTTTGAAAACCACCGGCTCATCGGCATAAAAATAATGATTATTTTCGGCAAACGCGCAGGCCTCCGCATAACGCGGATCGTCCTTTGGGATTAAAGCACAGATGCGTTTCTCCACGCCAGACTGCAAGTCAAGGTGGTATTTGCGGTTTTGGAGCGCCGGCCCGCCATACAAAACGGAACCAGTCGCCGGATCAACCATTATTTCCGTCGGACCGCCCTTCAGCATCTGCCGTTCTTCGGCTTCATAATAGTCATACCCAAAAAAGAATTTGGCGTCCGACGGCAAATGCGGCAGCATAAAAGTCCGCTCAATCGGGCATTCAATCTGCGCCGGCGGCAAAGCCGTAGCCTGGCGATCCCAATGGGCGTGGAGTCCGACCGTCCCGCGATGCAGATAAAACTTGCCGAGCAACCTGCCGGCGCCGGTTTCAATTCGCAAATAGGGGCCGGTCATCAATTCATTCATCCAGCGCTGCGCTTTTTTATAACCGTCAAAAGTCGAATCGCGGCGTTCCGCCGGTCCGCCCGTCAAACACACTTTTACTTCAACACAACCGGCCAAAGCCGATGCCTGCAAATGAAAATTAAAAGGCGAAAGCAGCCCATTGTAATCAGCCGGAAAGAGAACGGAAAGCGGCGCCACAAGCGTTTGACGTTCAACCGATTCGTCGGCAAAAACAGAAAGATTTTTCAGCAAGAGCGCGCCGCGATCAGGGGCGCGGGCATGCGGACGGTCAAACGCAATTTGGCCGGCGCAATTAATTGCCTGTGTCGCATCCTTAAAAACTCCGGCAGCAACATCGTTATGATACAACGCAAATGCATCCCCGCGCACCTCAAGGCGCAGACGGTTTTCCGTTCCGTCCGGATCCGCCGTAAAGCCGGCAGCAGCAAGATGCTTGTCCATGACCAGCGGAACATTGTTCTGAACCACTCCAAATTCGGTAGATGCCGTCTGCCGAGTCCAAAAACGCTTGAGAAAATAACCGGTCATCGTCTCCGGATTGTAGCGCCAGAACACATAGACGGAGACCTCCGTTACCCCGGGATCGCCGTGGCAATCAAACTGCAGAACAAAATCGCGTAACGGCGGAAGGCAGGGCATATGTTTGTTGCCGCGCAACAGCAGCGCGTAAGCGCCATTTTGCACACAACCGTGCCGATGCACGCGCGCCGCATGCTCTTCCACCAGCCAGCCGACCGGATGCTCGCCATCGGCATAAACCGCAAAATCGTCATGAAATTCATAGGTCATAAAAACCTCCATATGGTTTCGGCAAAGATAGCAGCCACTCTATGTTATTGTCAACCCTGAATCCGCGATGGAATTTTAATTAAATATCGTAAAGCTTGATTATTGAATTACTTATGACTCTTGTTGCATGCCGCCAAAATAATGCAGCATAATTGCGTAACCAAAACCACCCTGCGGGTGAGATCAGGGTGCTGCATCTGCTGCGTTGCGAAGCATTTGCAGTAGTTACTACAGCGGCATGTTTCGCGCCTCCTGCTTGCGCGCAGTGCGCAGGCAAGTGCAACTGCGGCATCCTGACCTCATCCCGGATCCAGGTCAACGGAAAACAAAGCTAAAAAAAACATTGACAGGGATGCGTGGGCGGCTAACTTATCAGATATTGCGTTTTTCAAAAAAACATGCCTAAAAAGCATGCGCCGTAAAACAGGAGCATCATGAAAAAAATAGGTTTGGGTGTTATCGGAGCAGGAGATCGCAGCATTGGGTACCTGAAAGGAACTTTCACCAAACTGCAGGAAGAAGGCATCGCCTCGGTGGTCGGCGTTGCCGACACAAATTCCGTGCGCGCCGCAGAAGGGCAAAAAGATCTGAATGCCGCCGCGTGTTTTACCGATTACCAAAAGCTGCTGGCCATGGACGAGCTGGATGCTGTTTTTATCATGACCCCGGATTATCCCCACGCCCCCATTGTGCTTGACACCCTGGCAGCCGGCAAACACATTTATTGCGAAAAACCAATGGCTACAACCATTGAGGACTGCAACGCCATTGTGAAAGCCGCAAAAAACGCGCCGGGACTCTTCTTCGCGGGCCATAACGTAAGATTTGGACCCACCGGGCCGGTTGTGAACAAGATGATCAAGGAAGGCCGGCTCGGCGCCGTGCGCATGGTCTGGGCGCGTCGTTTTGTGCAAGGCGCCAAATACTGGCATCGCTGGCACAGAGACAAACAGAAATCCGGCGGACTCCTTGTCCATAAAGGCTGCCATTATCTCGATCAAATGAACTGGCACTCGTTGAGCCGCCCGCGCTATGTCGCGGCATTCGGCGGATTGGACGTTTACAAGACCAGGCCCAATGCCCCAAAACGCTGCCTGGAATGCAAGGAGCATTGCGCGCATTTCATGGATTTGACCACCAACGAACGGCATGGCCGTTATTTCCTTAACGCCGAGCGCGAGGATGGTTATATCCGCGATCTTTGTGTTTTTGCGCCCGGCGCAACGGTCTTCGACAATGCGACCGTGAACGTGCAATATGCCAACGGCATCCGTGGCACTTATATGGAATGCCATTTTGCGGCTATTTCCGACCGCGAGACGGAAGTCGGCGTTGTCGGCGATGACGGACTGGTTCTCGTTTCGCGTTCATGGGATGGCGAACTGCAAATCAGGTTTGAAGACGCCAAAACCCACAAAGCCGAACTGGTCAGTCCGGACACAAGCAAACCGATGGGCGATGAACGCGCAGTGCGCGCATTTGTAACTTGTGTGCAAAACAACAGCAAGCCGGAAAGTGGCTACGAAGCCGGCTGGGATAGCGCTGCGTTGGGTATTACCGCGCAAAAAGCGGCGGCGGAAATGAAAATTTACGAAATCATCGCCGAAGACGGCATTGTGCGCGCAATCTAAAGCAGATTGATTCAGACATCAGCTTGCGCCAACTGGATTGAAATGGATATACGGCCAGACACATCGGATGATTTGCCCCATTCCCCGGATGTAGCCGAGCGTGAGACGCTGGACAATGGCTTTTCGCGCGGATGGGGATTTCATTTTCAGCCCAGCGAGGAATACTGGCTGGACTGCCATTGCCATATGGGCACCGAAACCACCTATCAACGCATATATCGTTTGATGGAGCAATGGTTCGCCGAATTAGACGCCTTCCGGCTCGGCAAAGTTGCCGCAATTGTCAAAGCGCCGGAAGCATTGGCGGTTTATCGTGATATCGCCGCCCAGGACAAACGTTTCGGCTGGATCTACTGGATGCCTTATGACAAACCGGATGCGGAACTCATGCAGCGCGCCATTGATCACAGCGCCATGGGCCTGAAACTGCACAATTCTCCGCTTATGAGCGGCAATTCCGATCCGCGCGTCTGGCTCGATCAAGCATGGCAAAAAGTGTTTGAGACTCTGGAACACAAAAAGAGTTCGGTTATCTGGCATGTTACCCAACGCGTAAGCGTTTCACCGTATCATGGCGGCGGCGCAAATTCCTACTGGAGCGCAGGCAGCGCGAAAGGCAACCACACATCCAATGAGGAATTGTTGCAGATATTTCTGGAAGTAGTGCGGCGATATCCGCAAATCGCCTTCATCGGCGCGCATCAACTGCACATCGGCCTGGCCAGGCTGGAAAAACTGCTGGCTGAATATCCGAATCTTTATATAGACACAAGCTGCGGTTTTCTGGTGCGTTGGTCCGATACACTCTATGAAAACGACCGCGCCATTCTGCGCCGGTTTTTCCTGCGTCATGCCGACCGTATTCTATTCGGCACCGATGCGCAACTGGCTGCGGATATAACCGATCCTTATCGTGTCCAGGCTTTTCTGTGCCACACAAGGTTCATCAACCAGTTGCGGCTGCCGAACGAAGTTTTGCAAAAAGTGGCGCACGAAAATGCCGAACGGATTTTCCGATGGGCGCCAGTCAAGCCGGCGCGGCGCGGCAATTCCAGGCCTTGAAGCAAAGAAATTTTACGCGGCTGCCCGGCGCGCGGCAAAATACTCAAATATACCGACGCCGATAAAAGTCAGCAATGCCCCCCACCCGGTTGCCGCGCTCAATGGTTCTTTTAAGATCAATACGCCCAAAATGGCGCCGTAAATTGGAATCAGGAAAAGCACAACGGTCATGCGCGAAGCGGCAACACGCTGCAACAACCAATTATACAATCCATAAGCCAAAGCTGTCGGAAAAACTCCCATATAAATGAGCGCCAACCATGCGCCGCTGCTGATCCGGCTCCAAGCAGGCATTGGCTCGAATATCCAGGCCACCAGCGCCAGCATGATCATGCCCAAAAAACTCGATATAGTTACGGCCGACAAGGGCGAATCGCTTTCCAGGAGACGCTTGGAAAAAATCGTGTAGGCGGCATAAGACACCAACGATAAAACCACAAACAGATTTCCTTTAACCCCCCCATCCAAAAGCTCTTTGGATGGCAATTGCCCATTGGTTGCCAGCACCCAGCCGCCCAAGAGCGCCAGCGCCAATCCGCAAACTGCGCGACATTTTAGCCGTTCCCTTAAAAAAACCACACAAAACACAGCCACCAAAACCGGCTCCAGAATACTGATCAGCGCGGCAACCGTCGCTGTTGTATACTGCAACCCGATATTTTGAAACAAAGCCGCAAAAAACACACCGCTCAATGTGACCATCAGATAAAGCCGGGCGCTGCGCAAGACCCGGCGTTTTTGCGGCAGCTCAACCAAGCGCCACCAGAGCGGCAAACAGATCAGTGAAGTCAGCGCATAACGCAAAGCCGCCATCCAGAGCGGAGGAAATTCACGCAGACATATTTTGGTGCCCAGAAATGTGCTGCCCCATACCAGCGGCAGCACACCCCAAATCAACAAATAAAGACCTGGATGAAACTTCCGCACAACACCACCATCTTACCCAGGCAGAACCGGAACAACCAAGGCTTCCGATTCTTCCGGAGATTCCTCATTGAAGACGCTGCTTCATATATTCAAATTGACTTTTCATCTTTTGGGGCAGCCTGTTGCCGAACTGCGCCAAAAACTGAGTGATATCGGCCATTTCAGCGCGCCATGCCAGGGAATCCACCCGCAGCAGTTCGCTGATATCGGCGGCATCAATTTCAAGGCCGGAAACATCCAGATCACACGCTTGCGGCAGCAACCCGACCGGTGTCTTGACGGCAGAAACCCGCCCTTCCAAACGCTCGCAGATCCATTTCAAAACACGACTGTTCTCGCCAAAGCCAGGCCAAAGCCATTTGCCCGATGGACTCTTGCGAAACCAATTGACGTAAAATATTCTCGGCGCCTTTGTGCCAAGCCGCGCGCCCATTTCAAACCAGTGCTGAAAATATTCGCCCATATGATAACCGCAAAACGGCAGCATCGCAAAAGGATCACGGCGTATTTTTGTTTTGACATCCAAAGCGGCAGCGGTAGCTTCCGAAGCCGCTGTAGCTCCCAGATAAACTCCGTGATCCCAATCAAAGGCCTCGACGACCAGCGGAACAACCGCGCTTCTCCGTCCGCCAAAAATAAAGACATCTATCGGAACCCCCTGCGGATTTTCCCAATCCGGACAAATTACCGGACACTGGGCGGCCGGCGTGGTGAACCGCGCATTCGGATGAGCGCCCTTTTCGCCTGCAGCAGGCGTCCACTCGCGTCCTTTCCAATCCGTGCCATGCTTGCATTCCACACCCATATCTTCCCACCAGATATCGCCATCGTCCGTAACAACACAATTGGTGAAAATTGAATTTTGGGCGATTGTTTTCATGGCCATGGGATTTGATTGCAAACTGGTGCCCGGCGCAACACCAAAAAATCCAGCCTCCGGATTAATGGCGCGCAACGATCCGTCCGGAGCAACCTTCATCCATGCCATATCATCGCCAATACACTCGCATTTCCACCCGGGAATGGTCGGTTGCAGCATAGCCAGATTGGTTTTGCCGCATGCGGAAGGAAAAGCTGCCGCCAAATGAAATTGCCGACCCTGCGGATTGGTCAAACGCAGAATCAACATATGTTCCGCCATCCAGCCTTCCCGGCGCGCCATAGTGGAAGCAATCCTGAGCGCCAGGCACTTTTTGCCGAGCAACGCATTGCCGCCATACCCGGAACCATAACTCCAAATCAGATTTTCTTCGGGAAAATGCGAAATATATTTTTGAGCCATCGGCGCGCACGGCCATTTGCCATTGTCGCTTTCCCCCGGCGCAAGAGGTTTGCCGACCGAATGCAAGCAGGGAATGAACTCGCCGTCACCCCCCAACGCTTCAAGAACTTTAACACCAACTCTCGTCATGATATGCATGTTCACCACGACATAGGGCGAATCGGTAATTTCGACGCCGATTTTTGAAATAGGCGAACCGATCGGACCCATGCTGAATGGGATAACATAAAGCGTTCTTCCACGCATGCACCCGGCATAAAGACCGGTCATTGTCTTTTTTAACTCAAACGGATCCATCCAGTTGTTGGTTGGGCCAGCATCATCTTTTTTGACAGAAGCAATGTATGTTCGATCCTCAACCCGCGCAACATCAGAAGGGTCCGAGCGAAAATGAACTGAATTTGGACGTTTCTCCTGATTGAGCTTGGAGGCCAGTCCGGAAGCAGTCATTTCCTGCATAAACCGGTCATATTCCTTGCGGGAACCATCACACCAATAAATCCGCTCAGGCTTGCAAAGCGCGGCAACTTCCTCAACCCAATCACACAATTTCTTGTTTTTTGTCATTAGTTTTGATCCTCCCGCCAAGCAACATTTCATCATTCAGGTTTGGCCATTATGCATATTGCGCATTCTCGCGCCGTTGCCGACGCATCCTATCGCGCAAAACAAGAAATGTCAATTTTATTTTAGCACACATTTTTTTTACAATTCCTGAAGCACATCCCAAGGCGGCAGATACCAATCCAAAATCCTGGTTGAATTCCGTGATGAAATCAAATAGGATTTTCCATCAAAACAATCTCCTGTGAGTTGATGAGGCATGCATTTTTACTGGAAAAACCGGCATTTGTGGTGGATTATTCCGTTATTGGCGGCGGATACGCTTTTTGCGGTATGGTTGATTAAATACCGCAAGGATGGCCATTCCCAGACGATAGTGGATGAGGCATTGGAGGAACCCCGGCACGATCCCTTGCAGCAACTGCATTTTCCGACCGATCAGATCATTGATCGCAACGATCCTTCGGTTTTCCAGGCGACCGCCTCCGGCAGGCTGGAATCTGCCTTTTATGGTTCAACACGCAGCGCCATTAACGCCAGTGGCCGATTGCAAGCTTCTTTCCATGAGGGCATTGATATTGCCGTTTTGCGGCGTGACGCATCAGGTCTTCCGCAAGACGCCGTTTATGCCGTTGCTGACGGGGTGGCATCCTACATCAACCCTATTGCCGGCAACTCAGGTTACGGTAAGTATATAGTTGTTACGCACGATTGTCCGGCCGGCATGGTTTATACGCTTTACGCCCATCTTGCCAAAATCACATCCGAACTTTACGCCGGCAAACATGTCAAAGCCGGCGAAACCCTGGGAATTATCGGAACAACCGCCAGTTATCCGATTCCAACAGCGAACGCTCATTTACATTTTGAAATTGGGTTAATCCTTAACCGACGCTTTGCAGCCTGGTTTAAAGCGCAACGCTTGAAAGGCGGGCATGGCATGTTTAACGGATGGAATCTGATCGGAATTGATCCGCTTGCCGTATTTGAGGCGCAACAATCCGAAATTGACTTTGATTTTTTCAGACATGTTCGCGCGATCCCGGCAGCATTTGAGCTTTTGGTTCGTATTGCCAGGTTACCCAACTATTTTGAACATTATCCGTCTTTCTGGACAGGGGAATGCGCGCATAAATCCGTTATCTGGCTGCAGGTTTCCGAAAACGGGCTGCCGCTTGCCGGACGTCCGGCCACGCCGGTAGAGCTGGCTAAACTTGGCAACCGGCGTTATGATGTGCTTCGTGTTGACAACAATGCGCTCGGGCGGAACGGACGCCGTCTTGTTGTTTGCCAAAACGGACGCTGGCGCTTGGGCCGTAACGGCGAACAATGGCTGGATATCCTTCTGCACTGATCATTCAGGCGCCAGCCCCTGGTTGGGCTGACGCCTGAATATTTGGAAATTCCTGAATCCGTGATTCAGGAATTTAAATATCATAATACAGAGCGAATTCCCATGGATGCGGACGCAGGTCAAGCGCCAAAACTTCCTTGTTCAGCTTGTAGTCAATCCAAGTCTCAATCACATCCTGGGTAAAGACATCGTTTTTCAACAAAAAACCATGGTCTTTTTCGAGGGCTTTGAGCGCTTCGCGCAATGAACCCGGCGCTTGCGGAACGCGCGCCGATTCTTCGGGAGGCAGATCATAGATATCCTTGTCAAGCGGTTCGCCCGGATCGGTTTTGTTAAGGATTCCATCAACTGCCGCCATTAAAATCGCCGAAAACGCCAGATACGGATTGCAACTCGGATCAGGACAACGGAATTCAATACGCTTGGCTTTGGGTGAATTCGAATACATCGGCAACCGGATTGCGGCGCTGCGATTGCGGCGCGAATAGGCCAGATTGACCGGCGCCTCATAGCCCGGCACCAAACGCTTGTAGCTGTTGGTCGTCGGACTGCAAATCGCAAGCAGCGCGGAGGCATGTTTCAAAATACCACCGATGGCAAACATGGCCATTTCCGACATTCCGGCGTAGCCGTCTCCGGCAAACAGGTTCTGATTGTTTTTCCACAAGGAAACATGCACATGCATTCCGCTGCCATTATCATTAAAAATAGGCTTGGGCATAAAAGTGGCGCTTTTGTTATATTTGCGAGCCACATTTTTAACGATATATTTATATTTCAAAACGGCATCAGCCATATGCACCAAGGAAGAAAAACGCATATCAATTTCGCATTGCCCGCCTGTTGCCACCTCGTGATGCTGGGCTTCAATCGGCACCCCGATTTTCTCCAGCGTCAACATCATTTCGCTGCGTATGTTCTGCAGCGTATCGGTCGGCGGAACAGGGAAATAACCTTCCTTATATCGGATCTTGTAACCGGGGTTAGGGTTTTCGATGCGTCCGGTATTCCATTGCCCTTCAATGGAATCAAGATGATAGTACCCCTCATAAGCGTTTTGATCAAAGCGCACATTGTCGAAAATAAAAAACTCAGCTTCCGATCCGAAGTAACCGATATCGGCAATGCCGGTCTTCTTTAGATAAAGCTCGGCTTTGCGCGCAATATTGCGCGGATCGCGCGTATAATCTTCTCCGGTAATCGGGTCGCAAATATTACAAATCAATACCAGCGTCCGATCGGAAAAGAATGGGTCAATAAACGCCGTTTCCGGCACAGGCTTGACCAGCATATCCGATTCGTTAATTGCCTGCCACCCGCGCATGCTGGAGCCGTCAAACCCCAGTCCTTTTTCGAAAATATCTTCATTTACAAGGCGCGCCGGAATCGAGAAATGCTGCCAGAGTCCAGGGAAGTCCATAAAACGCAGATCAACCACCTCGATTTTGTTGTCGCGAATTAGCTTCATTACTTCAGCCGGGGTCTTAATTTCTTCCATACAAAATTCCTTTATTCCTTTATTTTAATGATTTTGATTAACGGCTAAACCGGGTAAAAAGAAATTGTAATTGTTTTATTTTCAAAATGCAATCTTTTTCTTTGCTAAATTTCGCGC
>CAZMFH010000063.1:0-12034 GCA_964565485.1 uncultured Verrucomicrobiota bacterium
CTGCCGGGAGCAGCCCTGGCGGTGGTGCCCCATGATGCCGCCCATCAACATGGCTTGAAAATCGGGCCGGGGTTTTCAACGTTTAACATTCATGAAGGCGCCGAAATCTACGACCGTGCTTTAAGCGAGGATTGGCGCGTGGTTCCGGCGGGCATGTATGGCAAACCGGTCCGGCCTTTCAGAAAATTGCCGCGCCTGGATGTTTGCCGCGCGCGTCCGGAAATGGCGGATTATGCCATTGCCAAGTCGCGCGAGGTTATTGAGCAATACAAGGTGGATTATATATTTTATGACTATATTCGCTGGGCGGACGCCTGTTATTGCGCTTATTGCCGGATGAAATTTGAGGGTGATACGGGGCTCAAGATTGAAAAATGGCCTGAAGATGTCATGGGCAAATATCAGGGCGAATATAACGACTGGCGCGCAAGGCCGGTAACACGTGTTGTTCGCGCTGTTTCCGAAAATATCGCCCGGATCAACCCGGCCATCAGATTTGGTGTGGCGACTTTTCGCGGGCGGCGCGAATCGTGGAGCAAGGGACAGTATTGGTGGGAGTGGGGCAATTATGTTGATTTTGTCATGCCCATGATTTACGGTCCGGATAACCGGCGCATGGAAGAGTTGTTTGTGGAAATCAACGGTTTGTTGCCCGCCGGCGGCAAGGCGCGTTTGATGGCCTGTTTGGCGCCGCCGGGCGAAAAAGGCGGCGCCGATCTGGTTCGTTTGCAGCAGATCAATTTGCAGCGCCAATATGCGCCGGCCGGAGTGATGTATTTTTGGTATCATGGCTTGTCGGACGCATATCTGGAACTGTTGGGGGTTGGACCGTTCCGCGCCAGATAAACAAGTCCGGTTGGCCGGGGGAAGGGAGGCGTCATGCGCAGAATGATTTTGGTTTTGTTATGCGGCTTTGCGTGCCGGGCGGGAATATCCGCCGCCAATATCGGTATAGTGGATGCGGACGAGAATTCGAGCGACCTTGATGCGCTTGTCGGCGCCATGGTTGGTTTGGGGCATCAGGCCGAAAAATTACCGGAAAACAGTTTGTTGCGTCCCACCGGTTTGGGGCATTATGATTGCCTGATGCTTACACATCGCAGCGGCGCTTTGACGGAGGCGGAATATCAGGCCTTGGATCAATATGTTTTGGAAGGTGGCACGCTTTTACTGACAGGCGCTGCGGCATATTGGATGAAGACTCCCGACGGACCCAAGCCGCGCATACGCATTGCCGGCGCGGGGCCTTTGCTGCCAACCGCCGGAACGGAACTGGCCGGATTTAAGGAGGCGCCGATCAAACGGTTGCTGGTTGTCGAACGGCTTGCGGCCACCGCAGGGCTTCCGGAAAGTTTTGAATTGCGGACCAATCCGCCTTATAATGCCGACCGTCCGGATCTTTGGCGGAACATGGGCGTTTTGCCGCTCAGGGCGAAATCGGCCAGGACCCTCATCCGGGTTGAAACAGTGGATGCGGAAGGAAATGTGGTTGAAAGCGATTTTCTGACCGTTAACGAGCGCGGCAAGGGCAAGTGTTATCGTCTGGCATTGACGCGTATTGTGCCGCTTGTTTTTTTGTATAATGAGCCGCAGATCGGATTGATGCTGCAGAATATTCTGCGCGATGCCGAGCTGCCGGCGTTTGCTGCGCATGACGCGCGCATGGTCGTCAACAATCACCGGCCGGAAAAGAAAAATCCGTGACGAGCAAAGCTGTCCTGGAATCAAGCGGGTTGCATAATGAACGAATACGAAATAGTCTTTCAAAGCGCCAATTCAATCCACTATCCCAAACGTATTACAGCCTTGATCGTGGCGCCGCGCCGGATTGACGAACAGACGGGGATCATGCATTTTGCGCACGGCTGGGGCGGCAATCGTTTTGCCTATCAAAAGGCGCAGCGTGAATTTGCCGAACTGTATAATCTGATTTGCGTGGCGACGGAATACCGCCAAAGCGGTTATGAGGCCGATCCGGTCGTTGGGCGTGGAGTGGTTTGGCCCTATGATGCCAGCCATTATCAGGTGCTCGACTGCATTAATGCCGTGCGCCGGACGCTCGAATTGTATCCGGGCGTCAATCGCCGGCGTCTGATTGCATTCGGCGGCAGCCAAGGCGGACATATCGCCATGCTGATGGCCATTTTTTGCCCGTCAACATTTGCCTTTGTTATTTCGGCCAGCATGCTGGCTTATGTGGATGAAGAACGGCGCCGGGGCTGGGTGGGGCGCGATTTTTCGGATGACGAACTGGCTGTGCGCGATGTGATCAGGATGGCGGCGCGTGTGCGTTGTCCGGTGGCGCTCATACACGGCACTGCCGATGAAGTTGTCTCCGATACGCATACGCGTCTGCTCGAAAAAGCGCTGCGGGAACAGGGGCGTGAAGTGCGTGTGCGCTATGTCGAGGGCGGTGAACATTCGCTTGGTCCGGGCGCCGATCGTACAACGGTTGCCGCAGAATTGGCCGGCGATTGGCTGCGTACGCTGGTTAATCCGAAGGCAACGGATTTCGAGCTTGAATCGCGGATTGAAATCCCATGTGTCCGAAAAACCTGTGTTTTGGACTGGTCGAAGCCGCCGGCGGACAGCGCTTTGGTGAGTTGGATTGAAAAGACGCCCTAAAGATGCGCGGAATGGGGAGGAAGCGGAATGATGCAAAAATTATCCTGGCGGACATCACAGGCGCCGGTTGAGATTCATGCGCTTTTGCGGAATCTGGCCGAAGATTATCCGATTGCAGAAAACAAAAAGGGACTTGCCCTGCAGTTTGAAAAAATTGAGGCCTGCGGGACTCTGCGCGTCCTGCGCCGCGCGCATGAAGTTTTGATTCAATATTCCGCGCCGGGCCTGGCTGCGCGCGCGCTGGGCTGTCTCTGGGCTGGCGCTGCTCCAAACGGCAAGATTTACGAGGAAAAAACACCCTTCCGGACACTCGGGATGATGCTCGATTGCTCGCGCAATTCAGTTATTACGGTTGGTTATTTCAAGAAATGGCTCAGACGTTGCGCCTTGCTTGGATATAACCAGGCAATGTTATATACGGAAGACACTTATGAAATGCCGGAAGAGCCGTATTTTGGATATATGCGCGGCGCTTATACAGAAGCCGAACTTCGGGAGCTTGACCGCTATGCCGCCGAATTGGGCATTGAGATGGTGGCTTGCATCCAGACGCTGGGGCATCTCGAACACGCTTTGCGCTGGCCGGCTTATGCCAAGGTTCGTGATACGCGCGGCACTTTGCTGGTTGACGGCGAAAAGGCAACCTATGCCTTGATTGCAAAAATGCTTGACCATTGGTCGCAAGTTTTCCGGAGCCGCCGCATTGTCATCGGCATGGACGAGGCTGTTGATATCGGCAAAGGGCGTGGGTCGGATCGTTGCCTGCCGCCCAAACCGGCCGGAGAATTGTTTTTCAAGCATTTGAACAAAGTGGCCGGTCTTTGCGCCAGGCGTGGCTTGCGGCCGATCGTTTGGTCGGACATGATTTTTTGGGCGTTGACGCCTGAGCGCGGGCTTGAGGAAGCTTATTATGATGCCAGGCTTCGCCATCGGGCTGAACTTAAAAAACGCTTGCCAAAAAATGTGCAGCTGGCCTATTGGGATTATTCGCCGGAGCAACCGGAGCCTTATCGGCGGAGAATTGCCAAACATCGCGCGCTTGGATTTGATCCGATTGTCGCTTCCGGTTGCCATATTTGGGGACATCTTTGGCATGAGGCGCGCAGTTTGACGATGCCGCGGGTGGCGGCATGTGTGCGCGCCTGTCGTGCAAGCAAAGCGCGCGAATTGCTCATGACGCTTTGGACCGGCATTGCCGGGGTTGATCTTGATTCAGCTTGGGCCGGTCTGGCTTTTGCGGCAGAACAGGCTTTTCATGAATCGCCTTCGCCGCAATTGCTGCAACGTCGCTATCGGGCGGTTTGCCGGGCGGATTACCGCGCATCGCTGGCGGGCGCCTTGGCGATTTGGCGGATCAGTCCTGCCGTTGGCGCGCCCTCGCTTTTATGGGATGATCCGCTGCTGGGCATGTTTTTGCGCAGTTTGCATGCGCGGGACGGCAGGTTGTTGGCGCGCATTGCAAGCCATTACCATCGCCTGGCGCTGCGCTTGCGGCGCTGGCGCGGCTCAAATGAGGCGGGCGATATTGATCATGCGCGGCTGTTGGCCGGATTCCTTGCCCATAAAGCGGACTTGTCGCTGCGCTTGCAAAGAGCTTACCGGCGGAAATCCATCGCCGCGTTGCGGACTGTGAGAGCGGAAATACCGGCTCAGCGCCGCCGGCTTGGACAACTACAGGAATCGTTCCGCAGAGTATGGCTGCGGCAATGCAAGCCGTTCGGTTTGGAAGTGTTGCAAATCCGTTTGGCCGGGCAGGCGCAGCGCTACACGGAACTGGAGCGGCGGATTGGTGAATTGCTGCAAGGCGCAGTCGCGGATATCGCCGAATTGGAAACCAAACCTTTGCCATTTAACCGGCATAAATTTTCCGAGCTTGCATCGGCTTCCATGTTGTTGTAAAATAACGCAAAATCCAAGGGTATATCAATGACTAAAAAACTATTATTCCTTGTCGGTTGGCTTGGTGTCGCGGCTTGTTACGGGCAAACCACTTTTTATTACGTGGCGCACAACCCGCCTGATTCCGAGCATCCCTACACTAATTGGGATATTGCGGCGACTAATATTCAGGATGCCGTCAATGCCGCCACCAATGCCGGCGAGCGGGTGGTTGTCATTTCAAACGGAACTTACATGCTCAATGATCATGTTTGGATTACCAATGCCCTCCATCTGCGCGGAGTTTCCGATGATCCCGCGCAGGTTATCCTGAACGGCAACAATTATCCCGGCAAGCCGGTTACCAATCGCTGTTTGATTGTTTCCAATGCGGCGGCGCGTTTAACCGCCCTGACGTTGACCGGCGGCGTGGCGCTTGCGGAGGTATTGTCGGGCGATGGCGGCGGCGTCTGGTTCTATGGGGCCATGATCAGTAATTGTGTTGTAACCGGTAACGAAGCTCAGCGTTATGGGGGCGGCATTTACCGTTCGACAATTACTTTGCCCAGCATTGCTGAATGTATTATTGAGAATAATAAAGCGTACGATGGCGGTGGTTCCTATCTGGAAGCTGCCTCGACGCAGGGGATTTTACAGAATTGCATTATCCGCGGGAACACCTGTACCAATTATGGCGGCGGAGTATATTCCAAGGGACGCTGGATGTATCGTGGCTGCCTGATATACAATAATGTGGCCTCGGCTTGGGGTGGGGGCGCCTATGTCGCCCATCAACAAACTCCGCGTAATGTGGAAAGCTGCACGATTGTCAGCAATCGCGCCGGGACGCGCGGCGGCGGAATGCTGTTGGGATATGCCGATACGCCGGTGGTCAATTCGATCATTTACTACAATACTTGCACATCCGGCGGAACATCGAACATTCATCATCTCGCCAACGGCTATTTCACCAACTGCTGTTTTGCGCAAACGGGAACGGTTGCCGGCGTCAACAATATCACCAATCTGGCGCCGGGCTTTGTTTCGGCGACCGGGCAGGATTATCATTTGGAGATGGATTCGCCATGCGTCAATGCCGGTGCGAATCAGGATTGGATGTCGGATGCGCGCGATTTGGAAGGGAATCGCAGGATTGACGGCATGTGGCGGCGTGTGGATATCGGCGCTTATGAAGGGCTTTGGCCGGCCACCATTATCACGGTCAGGTAATGGGTTGCGTGGCGTCAATCATCAAATGCGCCAGGTTCAGGGCGTAGTCCAGTTTGGCCAGCCTGATTGCGAGCGGACAGCGGCTTTCGCCCGGCACTTCAAAATTGAACAATCCCTCATATCCGGTTTCGCGCAAAGCCTCCATTATGGTCGGCCACGGCGCCTGTCCGTAGCCATAAGGCAAAAGATGATCATCTTTTTGGCCGCGGTTGTCGGCGATATGCAGGGCTTGCAGAGCGGTTCCGGCTTGCCGGATAAACCCGGCGCTGTCAACGCCCGCAAGCAATGCGTGTCCGGTGTCGAGGCATAACCCAAGCTGTTTGCCGCCTGCTGCCTTGATGAGCGCGAGCAGATCGGCGGCCGTTTGCGCGCCGGCGCCCGACTGGGCGCCATAGTTTTCCAGACAAATGACGGTCGGTCCGCCCTCGGCCATTTTTGACACTCTTTGAATGGCTTCCGCGCGCCGCGCAAATATCCGCTCCGGCTCCCATCCGGCTTCAATGAGCGGGATGCCGCCGACGTGCAGCACTCCGGCGCGCACATCAAGGGCATTAAACAAATCAATCCAGCGCCGCATGGTTTCCATGGCGCGCTCGAAGTCGGATTGATCCGCCGGGGCCAGATCGAATTTGCGGCGCAGAGGCGCGTCTTCCGGTCGGAATCCGGTTGTGTCCATAATGAAATGCGCCTGCGGAAAAGCCACGTTGTGTTCAAGCGCAAACCGGCGAAAGGCATCGCCGACTTTGAGCGCATCGCCCTCCTTGAGCAGGTCGTGCGCGTGTTCTTCGCCCAATTCGAGTGTGTGCCAGCCGTGTTTGCGAAAGCAGCGCACCATGTCGCGCGGCAGCAACTCGCGCAAATAAAAACTCCATATTGATGGTTTCATGTTTTTTGACGATTTCTCAAACGTTCCGGTTTTTTCAAATAAGCATATAATATGCCGAACAGTAATCGCAAACCAATAAAATAATTGTCCATCCAACAGGACTGCGTCATGCTCGGCGGCTCGCCCGGAGGTCTCGCCCCACCAAAGCCACATTTGGCCATAATGATGGGGCGAAGCGTCCCGGCCGAGCCGCCGAGAGGTCTGGGGCTGCTATAGTTGGTTGTCGCAAAGCCAGAGCACGGCATTTGTCAGAATCCGTAATTCCGCGCCTTCCGGTTCTTTTTCCAGTGCTTTGGTGGCGCCCGGCCGGCTGACGCCCAGTCCCAGGCCGAAGCCGCACATGACCACTTTGCCTTTGCCGAGCATGCCGACTGTGAGCGCCGGTGTCGGGCAGGCATTTGGTTTGATTCCTTCAATCAGCGTTTCGCCTTCTTCTGACAGCAACTCAACATATTCGAAAAAACTTTGCGCAAAGATGTCGCCGGGTTTGAATCCTTCCGTTACGGGATGTTGCCGGACAATTTTCATGTTCTGTTCGGGAGTCAAGCCGTTAAAAGCGCCGATTTCCGGGAAGGAAGGCGCGAATAAACGCTTGTTGCCGGCGGAATGGCAGATAATCATGGCGCTGCGGCCCTGATTGACAAAATTTCTGAGCCTTGTTTCCCAGCGGCTTGCCAGGTTGTCGGGAACGAATTTGAGATTGGGCATGATGACGACGTCACATTGAGCGAGTGTTTCGTCGCTCATATCCGGCAATAGTTTGACTTCAACATTCTGTAGGGCGGCTTTCAGCAAGGCGCGCTGGAGCGTTTCCGCGCCGGTCGGATAAGTGTAGGCGTTGGCGACCCGTTGGGTCGGATGGAAAATGCCCACCGTTTTGACCTTGGTTTTGCGCTCCGGAAAGACATAATTGCTTTCAATTGGCTCGAAAAACTGCATGGCCGGTTTTTGGCTGTATCCGATTGCCGCCGGCGCCGCTTTTGCTTCGGGCAGGCGCAGAGCCTGATCGTGGCCGAGCAGGAAATAGCGTATTTGCTGGCGCGGGATGCGCAAGGAGAGCCCGTCTTTATATTCGAGCTCTGTGCCTTGAGCCAGATCGAATATTTTTAATTTGTCAATATCCGGTAAATCCAGACGGATGGTTGTGTCCCGGTCCTTGTATTCGGCTGGATTATAGACGGACAAGAGATATTGGCTGCGATTGACCAGCAACGTCGCCTCAATTTTTTGCGCGGCATCGTCCGGCAGTTGAATCGGGCCTTTGCCGGCCAGCAGTTCGATGATCTTGATGGTTAGATTCCGTTTGTCCATTGATTTGGTGATATCATCAATCAAAAAGCAGGCGGAATAAACGACCTGCCCTTTGCCGAACCGGTTGAGGGTAATGATTGGCCGGCCGGTTGCATCCTGCGCGAGGGGCGTGGCGGTTTTGAGCGTGATGCCGACCGGGCAGCGCGTCGGGATGGTCATGGGCGGCAAGACCGGGTGGACGGTTGTCAGGGTTGGATGCTGATGCGTATCCGCTGTTTTGGCTATGCCGGCGATTTCAGCGATAACTTGATTGTTGATGCCCTCGGCTTCGACAAGCAGATTGCCGCCGTCTTTAACATACTGCGCCGCAATCTCAGCCAATGCGGGGGAGAGAACCTGGTCGCTGGGGATAATCAGCAGCTTGTATTTGCGCAATTCGTTTGGTGTGAAAAATCCGGTTAGAATAATGTCTGTCGGCATGTGTTTTAGATGCAGGAATTCCTTGACGCGCGCATCATGCGCGCTCATCAGGTGCGGCAACATGCGCAGATTGCCTTTCAGTAAATCGTCAAGGTGCGCATTGCGGTCGCGAAGTATGGCGATAAATTTGATCGGCATGGAGCCGGAAATAAAACTGTCCAACGGCGTATATTGCAGGAATTTATAAAAATCCTCGATGTCGTGAATCAGTTCCGGATGTTGAATGCCGGTTTCCAGGTCTTCCTGCACAAAGGAGGTCATGCCATAGGCGAGCGGCAGATAAATACGTCCCAGCCGGGCGGTTTCCCGGCGTGGAGAGGGAAACCAGTGCAGGAAATGATTTTGCACGGAGATGCCTTTGTTGCCCATCGCCGCCAAAGGGAATTTAACGCCATATTTGATATCCAGCAGATTGGCGCTTGCGCCGGGCACTTCCACCTCAAGATTGTCGAGATAGGGCGCCTTGGCTTCTATATCAACATCGCGTCTTAATTCTCCCCCGCCGCTGCATAATATGTCCAATTGTGCGTCCGGTCGCGCCTGCTTGATTGCGCGCGCCATTCTTTCGGTAAGTTCATTGCTTTGTTTGCGGATGAAAAGAAAGGGATAGCAGTGTGGCGCGCCGAGCTTGATTTGTTCCATTTCCTCGTAAACAGTTTGCCATTTTGGGAGCGCCATGCCGTATTCGGCCTGGAACTCACGTTCGGCGTCTTTTGGAAACGGAACTTCGGCGATCATTTTGCCCTGTGAGATGCGGCCGTAAAAAGTTTGCTGTTCTCCGCCGGTCGGCAGTTGAATCATATCCACGCCTGTTTGGGCAATGTCAATCAGGTCTTGGATCATCAGGTTGTCTCTGGTGATCCGGTCGGTTTCGTTTAGGAATTTATAATATCTTGGCGAATGCAGCATGGCATAGCCCATGCCGGTGCGCGTCCAGAGTTTGACGACCATCCCGCGCGTGTGCGCGGCAGCGACAAATTCCGGGATCAGGGTTTTGTTCCATTCGTATTGTTCGCGCTGATCTGTTGTAACGTCAGTCCAACTGGACGGCCAGAGCGGAACACCGCGTGCGCAAATTTCAATCCAATTGGCGCCGAGCGACAACATCTTTTCCACCCAACGCGTGGCGGTCTGTTCGTTTTCCCGGAATAAATAGCGGTCAAAGACAATTCTGTAGCCGCGCAGATAATCCTTGCCGAACACCGGCAGCGGTTGCGGTTGATGGGATGTTTGCGCCTGGATTTGGCCGATTTGAATGCCGGGCGGCATTTTCCAATCCAAATACTCGGCGCGCATGGCCGACCATCCGCTTCGGACGGCGACCAGCGCGCCGTTGAACGGCTGATTGGCCTGCCAGTTCAGCGCAAACTGATAGCCGCCAAAGAGGGGGCTTGATAGTATTTTCAGTTTTTGCAAAGAAGTGGTTTCAAAAATCTCGCCGGCGGTTTCGCCCCGGGCATCAGTAATGCCTGTCCAGCCCTCTTTTAGAAACGGTTGTAGTTCGTGCCTCTCCCCGGGATGAATTTCTCTGATGCCGTCTGTGGCTTCATAATAAAACATGTCGTTTTTCATGTCATTCCAGGGCAGCCAGCTTGACACGAAGGCGCCTGATTTTTTGTCTTTTGGGATCAATTGATAATCAAGACGCCGGCTTTTGGAATGCAGAAAGTATGTGAGCGCGCAGTTTTCGTTTTCGAACCGGATGGCTTTGCGGATAATGCCGTTTTCGAGCAGTTCGGCCCGGGCGCCTCTTAATAATGCAAGCTGGTGCCCGGCAAATGCATAATCCGGGGGCTGGCGCCAGCTTAAAATGCTTTCAAACGGCGAGCCCTGGATATGGATTTTTTTAATCAGCGACCCTTCCCGGGAAGGTTGTTTGTATATTTCCAGTTGCAGATATTCGCCGGTCAGTTCGTACCAATCCGGCTTTTCTTGGAGGTAAAAGTTTGTGTCATAGTCGGCAGGCTGAATGGATTGATCGTCGCTCCAGTAGATGAAAAAGATTTTTTGTTCATGTGCGCGCAGGCTGGTCAGGAAAATTGTTTCCGCCTGTTTGTCCGGACGCATGCTTGTCTGGGAGGCGATCTCATGGCCCCACGGGGTAACCACACGGACGGCCTGGAGATTGGCGCGCTCGGGAAAAACATGCTGGAAGCATATTGGAATGTTGACTCTTTCCAGGCCGATCGGTTCCGAGACAAGGAGCGGGATTCTGTGTGTGAATTTGTCCGACCACCACGCCTGGTTTGCGGTGTTGGCAAGGTAGAGAAGATTCGGTTGCTTGCGCGCATAATCATCACTGATAGGGATGAGCTTGCCGGGCGCTTCCGCGCCGGCAAAAACCTGAACGACATGAATGCTAACAACGATTGCCAGAATGATGGATTTTTTTGGATTCATTAGATTGTCTCCCTCTTTTGCGACTAATCAGCCACACACCTTGCTTTACTTGCAAGTATATTGATTTTATTCTGATAAAGCATCAGGATTATGGTCTTATTAATCTGGATTTTGGTGCTGCCGCATGTGTTTGTCAACAAAGTTTGACTTGCGCGCCGGGGTGTTTTACACTTGCGCCCGCTGAAAAGGAATTTTTTTGGGGGGGAATATTGGTGCGTACCGCCGATTTCGATTATGCTTTGCCGGTTGAACAAATTGCCCAGCAGCCGGCGTCGGAACGGACGCTGGCGCGGATGCTGGTTGTTCGACGGGCAACCGGCGCGCTGGAACATCGGCGGGTGAATGATTTGCCGGAATATCTGCAAAACGGCGACTTGCTTGTGGTGAATGATACGCAGGTTATTCCGGCGCGTCTTTGGGGCGTCAAGCCGGAGACAGGCGGCAAGGTCGAGGTGTTGTTGATCGAGGAAAGCGCGCCTGGTGTTTGGGAATGTCTGTTGCGGATGCGCCGTCCGAGATCCGGCATGGTTTTCAAACTGGCTTCCGGTCGGATTCAGGCTGAAGTTCTGGCTGTTCATGGGGCGGGGCGGGTCAGTTTGCGTTTAGGTCATACCGGAGCGCTGCATGATATTCTCGAAGCGGAAGGCGCGCCGCCTCTGCCGCCTTATATCAAGCGCCGGCAATCTGGCGAGGCATGGCGTAATTCAGATTGCGCGCGTTATCAAACAGTTTATGCCCGGCATCCGGGCGCAGTTGCCGCGCCGACGGCCGGACTTCATTTTACGGAAGCGTTGCTGGCGGGATTGGGCCAACGCGGCGTCCGGCGCGCGGCGGTTACCCTGCATGTCGGGCCGGGGACTTTCAAGCCGGTAACAGCGGAAGAATTGGAACGGCATAAGATGGAATCCGAGCGTTATGTTGTTCCGCAATCGGCTGCGCATGAGATTAATGCCGTCCGTCGGGCAGGCGGGCGCATTCTGGCTGTGGGTAGCACAGTCGTGCGCACACTGGAAACGGTGGCCGGGGCGGATGGGAGCATGACGGCATCGGCAGGGCGCAGTGCGCTTTTTATTTATCCGCCCTATAAATTCCGCGTTGTGGATCTGCTTTTGACCAACTTCCACCTGCCGCGCTCCAGTTTGCTGATGATGGTCAGCGCGTTTGCCGGGTGCGAACTTGTCCGCCGCGCCTACCGCGAAGCGGTGGATCAAAAATACCGGTTTTACAGCTATGGCGATTGCATGCTGATTATTTGACCGTTGGACGGCATAATGCCCTGGCCTG
>CAZMFH010000064.1:0-11976 GCA_964565485.1 uncultured Verrucomicrobiota bacterium
CGACTTGCGATTGCCTGGTCGCTCTCCGCGTTGCCACCGCGCAGCGACAAACCGCGCGCTGAGCCGGATGCCGCCAATCACCACCAGCGTCAATAATCCGTCAATAAAAGGCACCGAACGCGGCAGACTGCGGCCGGTGTTCAAGCCGAGAATGCCCACGCCGAAAAACAAACCGGCAATAATGAGCGTGGCCGAACAGACTGCCAGAATAATGCTGACCAAATCATCCACGCTCGCATAGCGCCAATAACGGCGATAAATGCCGAAGCCATAAAAACAAATAAACTTGACCGCCAGCGTTAAGGCGGTGAATTGGATCAGGGCCAATTGATAGTTTTTGACCCATCCGGCGCTGTCCACGCGCAACGCTAGGGCGACGGTCGGCAGAAAAGTCAATAATACGATATCCAGCAGAAAAAAATAACGATTGCGCATGGCGAATACACCACATTCTTCGCGTCACCACGACCCAGAAATACTGGTCTAAATTACACCATGCGCTGTTTTTGAGCAAGCCTAATTCGGACAGCCTGGATTCGACGCCTCACAGGGCTGCTTTTTAAAAAAAATCTTGTTTGGATTGGTTTTCCCGTTAAGCTCTCATACCGACAACAGCAGCATAATGATCAATTTGCAGGAGCCAAAAATGATTCATGTTATTGCAGCAATTGAGCTTAATCCGGGCGCGCGTGAAAAATGGTTGGAAATCTTTCGCGCCAATATGCCGGCAGTGCAGGCCGAAAACGGCTGTATTGCCTATAATCCGACGGTTGATGTAGAGACGGGGTTGTCCGCCCAAGGTCCGGCGCGCGCCAATGTTGTTACCATTATGGAAGCATGGGCCGGTCTAGCGCATTTGCAAGCGCACTTGCAAGCTCCGCACATGTGCGAGTATCGCCGACGCGTCGAGGGTTTGGTCAAAAGTGTAAAATTGCAGGTATTGCAACCGGTTTAGATCCAACAATCCATGATGGATTCAGGATTTAATTGATATCGTAAAGATTGATCACGGATCCAAGCTTGCAACTCGCTCAAGGCGGTTGATTGTTTCAGATAAAACACATTGTGCAAAAGCGCCAAATGCCGGATTGCGCCTAAAAGGCTTTGCGTACTTCTGCGTTCGATGGTTCGTCCGTCCGGCGCGGCGTATCTCGAAACATATCCCCACATGTGCTGAAGCGCATTGCGCAAATTGCCGGTGTCGGGAGGCTGACGCAATAACGAGACCAGTTCCGGATAGATATCGCCGATGTTGCCGCCATTCTTGCGCGAGGCAACCCATCGTCCCAGCTGCTTATATTCGGAAAAATCGCGTGCCATTACGGAATATTTATGTTGCGCCCATGCTTGTTGCGCATTGACCGGCAAAGGTATTCTTCCGCATTCAAGATGCCTGTATTTTTCAGACAGGATCAGCAACTGCTCTTTCGGCGCATCAATAAAAGCTGGCGGCCATTCCCGGGCTTTGGCTCTTGAGGCTACAGGCGATCTTTCCCGATACCCGCGCAAACTCATTTCCGCCCTTAACAACTCATGGCGTTTGGCAAGCGCCCAACCGTAACCTCGCCATCGCATGGTTTCAGGATGCCGGGCATAACCGGATTTATTGTGTTTGATCACAGAAAGAATAGCATGCAATTCGTTGTGTTCGCCCAAAAGGCTTTGCCGATTAAGATATCCCGGAGAAACGTCCCATATTCTCACGCCTGTTCTCCTGATCGCAAAGCGGTTACGGCTTGGCGGACCGGGTTATACCCCGGACTTTTCCTTTCGCGGCTGGAGGGGCGGCTTCCACGCCGGCCTCTTGCTAAGTATATAACGTTGGCATGGGGAAGACAACGGTTTTCGAGCAGCATTTTTGGCTGTTTACCAGGGCTGCATCATGGCATTTTCGGTGGGTTTCTGGAGGAACTCGCTGTATTCATCTGCGGGCAAGTCTATGGCGGAAAGAAGTCTTCGGCAGAAGGCATAGACCTGGATTTTCAGAAGGATTGCACGGCCTATCTTGTTTCCATTAAGTCCGGCCCCAACTGGGGTAACAGCCGTCAAGTTGCCAAGATGAAGGACGATTTCAGAAAGGCAAAACGAATTCTCGGGACAAACACGAAGGGCATCAAGGTTGTTGCCGTGAACGGTTGTTGTTATGGCAAGGATGACAATCCTGATAAGGGCGACTATCTGAAACTCTGCGGACAACGGTTTTGGGAATTTATCTCTGGAAATGAAGACCTTTACACCGACATTCTTGAACCGGTTGGGTACAAGGCCAAGGAAAAAACGAGGAGTTCTTGGTAGAATACACGAAGGTGATCAACAAATTCACTCTTGAGTTTTCCAAGACATATTGTGCTGCCGATGGATCCATCCTTTGGAAGAAACTTGTTCAGTTCAATTCCGGCAAGCAGACTGGATGACAAGCATCCAACAATCGCCTGACGACCCAGTTGTACCGGAAGGAGAAATGAAGCATGAACGAATCGAAACCCGATAGAAGCTGGAATGTTGTGAAGCGGCACGTCAAAGGCTGGAACTCCGCGCAGTTCACGGCGCTACTCAAGAATATATACGACAACTCCAACGAGAATCGCGCCTTTCTTGATGCGCGTGTTCAGTTGCGTAGCGGCAGCGCGTTATAGAGCTGTTCTTCCCCAAGCGCGGATTCGGCAAGCTCAAGCTGGCAGAAGCGCGCAAAGCCATCCGCGACTACCGCAAGGCCACCGGCAGCCTCGCCGGCACGGCGGAACTGCTTTTGCCCAAACCTCTTGCCCTGTCGTGCCGGAAATGGTATATAAATGAACACTCGTGGCAAACTGAAAAGATATTAACAGGGGGGATAAGATGAACTGTCAATGCCAGGCCTTGATGCAAAGCGGAGCAACAATGGTTTTTAAATGCGGTTCCGTGGAAGTAACAGTAACGCCGGATGAACCCGCCATGGGTTGTTTGACGGCCCAGTACATTATTGGCGTACTCAAACGCAAGGCGGCCGAGCATGTGCCGACGGCTTTATGGCTGATGGCTGCACCGAGCGCATTTGCTTTTTACAAGGCGCTGGTTGCCGCCGCCGGGCAGGATGCCGGTTTGCGGGATATCTTGAAAAAAACGCATTTTTTCCAGTTCGATGATTATCCCATCAGCCGGAAAGACCCGAAATTCAAGGCCACTTTTCGGTCGCTTTTGGAAGAAAATCTTTTTCAACCTTTGATGGCTGTTTGCGGATCATTGCCGAATGTGCATCCGCTGGAATTGACCGGTGCCAACACCGATCGGCAAGTGCAAACGGCCTATCGCGATTCCATTTTGGCGCTCAAAAAACAGGGGGTTTATTTTATTCAGCTCAAGGGCATTGGCATGGACGGGCACTGGGGTTTTCATGGCGCGGAGACTCCGCTCGAGATGGAGCCGGACATGATCACTGTGCCGATGGCTTCGCAGAATATCCGGCAGCAAATGCTGGATTGGCCGGCTTTCTTCCGCATTCCCGCAGATGTGCCGCCGACGGCATGCACTTTCAATGTGGGCATGTTTTTGATGGCGGATGAAATTGTTGACAATGTTCCGCAAGCCAGCAAGGCCTATTCCGTTCTGGCGACTTACGGGACCGAAGCAGTGCTTAATGAAATTCCTTCGTCGGCCGTTAAAAAACATGCGCATGCCCGCGCCTTTCTGACACAAGCGGCGGCTTCGGCTCTGCTCGAATTCCGCCAGGCCGCGCAAGGCAACAAGCAAGCGCGTTTAAGCAGCACAACCATGGCCAGATTACGCGCGCTCTGGCGCGATGCCGGCGCGCCGGATATGGAAGCGCAGAACATTGCGCTTATGGAAAAAGTGTTGCGCAAACTCGGCATGCTTGACTGATTTTCGTCAAGGATTCATGATTATGATTGCCCGGCTGGTTGCGGTTAATCCGAAAGGCGGGGATTTGCCCCGTGAGCTTGTGCCGGACGCAGGCGCTGCCTATCTGACCGATGAATCGCGGCTATGCGGCAGGGCGGAGCGTATCTTTTTTCCGCGTTCGGAAGCCGAACTGCTGGCCGTTCTTGCGGCGGCGCAATCCGCTTCTGCGCCGATCACGGTGTCCGGCGGACGCACCGGCATTGTCGGCGGCGCCGTGCCGGAAGGCGGCTGGCTGGTCAGTCTGGAAGCCATGAACAAGATTACCGGCCTGCGTTATGATCGCAAGGCCGATTGTTTCCATTTGCGTTGCCAGCCGGGTGTTGCTTTGGAGGCGCTGCATGCGGCGGTTGAGCGTAAAACTTTTCCAAACGAGCAGGAATGGGATGCTGATTCGCAGGAAGCCTTGCGGCAACTGCGTTCGGGCGGCGCCTGGTTGTTTCCGCCCGATCCAACCGAACGCTCGGCGACTCTGGGCGGCATGGCGTCCTGCAATGCCTCCGGCGCGCGCACATTTCATTATGGACCAACCCGCCGTTACGTCACGCGTCTGCGCCTGGCTCTGGCAGAGGGCGCTGTGCTTGATTTGCGCCGCGGTATTGCGGCGGCGACGCCGGATGGCGCCTTCGAGCTGGAGCTTCCGAACGGAGCGAAGCGTTTCGGCCGTATTCCGGGCTACCGCATGCCGGATGTCAAAAGCGCCGCCGGTTATTACGCGTTGCCCGGAATGGATTTGCTGGATCTTTTTATCGGATCCGAAGGCACTTTGGGTGTTTTGACGGAAATGGATGTCTTGTTGATTCGCGCGCCGGAAATTATTTTGGGTGTGGTGGCATTCTTCGGTTCGGAATCCGCCGCGCTGCAATTTGTGCGCGCGGCGCGCGGGGAAACAGTGTCCGATAAATTGCCGCAATTGCCGGCGCATCCGCTGGCGCTCGAATATTTTGATCTTAATTCATTGAACCTGTTGCGCGAACAGAAAGCGCAGCAGGGCGCAACCAGTCCGATTCCGGCGCTTTCGCCGGAAGCGCATACGGCGGTCTACATCGAAATGGCCACGACGGAAGCGGAACTGGAGCGTTCCGCTGAAATTCTGCTGGCGCTGATTGAGGCTTGCGGCAGCCGTTCCGATACGGCCTGGACGGCGCTGACTCCGGAAGAAACCGAGCGTTTGAAAGCCTTTCGCCACGCGCTGCCGGAGGCGATCAATCAGCGGATCGGCCGGCGCGCGCAGAGTTGTCCGGGGCTGACCAAGTTGGGCACTGATCTGGCCGTGCCGGATCGGTTTTTGGCGGACATGCTTGCGCTCTATCGCGCGCGGCTTGGCGCCGCCGGTTTGGAATATGTCATGTTCGGGCACATTGGCAACAACCATGTGCATGTCAATATTCTGCCGCGTGATTTGAACGAATACCAAACCGGCAAGGCGCTTTATCTGGAGTTTGCGCGGCAGGTGCTGGCTTGGGGAGGGACGGTGGCCGGCGAGCATGGTATCGGCAAGATCAAAAAACCGCTTCTGCGCCTAATGTTTGGCGAGGATGGTCTTGCGGCCATGCGCGCGGTAAAAAACGTTTTCGACCCCGCCGGACGTCTTAATCCGGGCACGATGTTTGATTTGTAAAAAATTGTTTGCGCGCGGCTTGCGTTCCGGCCATGTTTTTAATAGTATGCAGCCGCGGTTGTGTGATTTTCCGCTTTTGGTGATTGAAAGCGCCTTACCCAAAAGCAATCTGTCCGCACGGCGGCATGGCGTCAACTGAAAGGAATGAAGCTTTATGGGATCAGGGCGAGCAAACAATGAATTGACTTATTCCGGCAAAAAACCGCGCGAGAAAAAACGGCGGATTGCCAACCATAAAAAACGCCTGCTGGCGCTTGGTGTGCCGGAAGAGAAGCTGGTCCGCATGACCAGTCAAGAACTGCGCCAGATGCTCCTGCGTCCGGAACGGGTGCGCAAACAGTATGCGGCGAAAACATAAAAACGCAGCATGATTTTGCCGAATTACGAGCCGCATGACAGGCCCAAGCCGATTTTGGAACATCTGGCAGATTTGCGTTTGACGCTTTTAAGCGCATTTGGCGCCTGGCTGGCCGGTTTATTGCTGGTGCTTCCGTTTGCGCCGCGCCTTTTTCGGATTTTACGCAGGCCTTTGTCGGCGGTAACGGATCAGCCTGACCAATTTCTGCGTTCGCTTGAGATTACCGGCGGATTTTCAATTGCCATGCGGATTGTCTTGTGGGGCGGCCTGATTGTAAGCGCTCCGGTTATCATGGTGTTGCTTGGCCGTTTTGTGTTTCCCGCCTTGCGCGCAATGGAGCGCAAGGCGGTTCTGCTTGGATCGGTTTTTGTCTTGCTGCTCTTTGCGTTGGGTGTTGGTTTGGGCTATTATATAACGCTGCCGGTGGCTTTAAAAGTAATGTTCCATCTGCATGACTGGCTGGGTATCCGCGCCGAATGGACGGCCGTCAGTTATGTTTCGTTTGCCGTCAAACTCTTGCTGGCTTTCGGCCTGGCTTTTGAACTGCCGGCGCTGCTTGTGGCGCTGGGCTATCTGGGCGTTGTGTCATCGGCCATGTTGCGGGACAAACGTCGGTATGCCATAGTGATCATTCTCGTGCTGGCCATGCTCCTTACGCCTGGTCCGGATGTATTCTCGCAAATCATCATGGCGCTTCCGATGTTGTTGCTGTATGAAATATGCATTTGGGTTATCAGGCTGGTTGAGCGGAAATGCGGTCGTTTATAAACCTCATCACGGATCGAGGGGATTGTTAGTTTTTTCTTTCCGCTATCATCCGGGCCAGCGCAGCAAGCGGTTCGGTGTTGCCCGGCAATTTTGACAATTCCGCAATGGCCTGGCCGGTCAGGCGGCGTGTTTCCGCCCGGGCGGCTTCCAATCCGCGCGCAGCCACAAAAGTCATTTTGGCGCGCTGCCGGTCGCTGCCGACCGCCTTGCCGAGTGTTGCGGCATCGGCTGTTTCGTTGAGAATATCATCGGCAATTTGAAAAGCCAGTCCGATCGCTTCCCCATAACGCGTCAATGCCTGCAACATGGGCGCGGAAGCGCCCGCGGTAATTGCGCCCATGCGCAAGGCTGCCTTGAGCAGGGCGGCGGTTTTATGCCGGTGGATAAAAAGCACTGTTTGTGGGTTGGGCTTGTGTCCCTCGGCGGCCAGGTCTTCGACCTGCCCGGCAATAACACCGGCATTGCCGGCCGCCTGCGCCAGTTCGCCGATCAAGCGTTCCGGAGCATAAACTGAATTAGGCCGGATTTTGCTTAACCATTCAAACGCCATGGTCAGCAAGGCGTCGCCGGCCAGAATGGCGTTGGCCTCGCCGAACACCACATGCGCGGTCGGCTTGCCGCGCCGCAAACTGTCGTTATCCATGCCGGGCAGATCGTCGTGAATAAGGGTATAGGTATGCAGGATTTCAATGGCCAGTCCGGCCGTGATTGTCGCGGCATTGTGGCGGCGGACAATATCGGCCGCCGCCAGGCACAGGATTGGGCGCAATCTTTTTCCGCCTGCAAGCACACTGTAACGCATAGCCTTGTGCAGGACGGCCGGTCGCATTGTTGCCGGCGGCAAGCGGCGCGCCAGTTCCGCATTGATCCGGCGCAGGCGCGGTTCCAAATATTTTTGCAAGTCAAACATGGCTTGACAGCATACGTAAGGCAAGAGAATGTGGCAAGCCCAAACCAAGTTCGCGGCTCAGGGTGGGTAAAAAAATGCTGGCTTTTTATTCGAAAACCTGTAATTCTAAAGTTGTTTTTGTTAATGCTTGGCTTATATAACCAATCCGCCGGCTGTGTATTGCGCCGGAAGCACGGAGGAGATTCATGAAGGTATTTTTGATGCGTTTATCTGTTGCAGCGGCGGTTGCCGCCTGTTTGGTTGTCGTGGCGCGTGCATCCATGGAAGGACTGGATGAGCAGGCGTCCATTGGCGAAGACTATATGAAAAAGGGCCAATATCAGGCCGCCGTCAAGGTTTATGAGAAAATCATGGCCTTTCCTTCCTATGAAAACATTCTGACAATCAAGTTTGAACTGGCTTGGGCCTATTACCTTACCGGCGCTTTTGAAAAGGCCATTCCGCTTTTCACCGATCTTTCCGGTGTGCGCGCGCCCAGCAAGGAAATTGAAGCGCAGGCTTTGGCCACGATGGCCGATTGTTACGCGCGCATGGCCGCCGGGCAGGAGGAAAAAAATCCTGAGCGCAAAAAAAACATCCAAAAGGCGCTTGATTTGCACGATAAATTTCAAGGCGAATTTCCCAAAAACCCGAGTATTCCGCAATCCCTCTATGGCCGCGGTTTTGCCTATTTTTTGAACAAGCAGTATGACAAGGCTGAAGCAGATTTGAACGCTTTGATTCGTGAACACCCCAAAACAAGCGCCGCGCAGGATGCTTATTATCTTTTGGCTACGGTTTTCAGTCAGCAGGGATTGGAAAAAATTCAAGCCGGCAAAAAGGAAGATGCCCGCCCTCTGCTCGACAAGGCGCGCCACATTTATGACCAATTATCCAAAATAGAAGGCAATCTGGTAACGGCCAATGACAGCGCTTTTGCATTGGCCGAAACCTGGTATGGCGCCAAAATCTATACGGAAGCCATCCGGGCCTACCGGGAAGTGCGCGCTAAAAACGAGGTTTTGCAGAACCTGCGCAGCCGCGAGAGCAATGCGCGCGCGCAAATGAGCGCCGCCATTGCGCGGCGCGAGGACACCACCGCCATCAAGCGTGAACTGGATATGATCATGGGTCAGATTATTACCGTCAGCGACAGTTCGGATCTCATGATTGCCAGTTATCTGCGCATAGCCCAGTCGTATTTTGAAATGGGCTGGTATAATGTTTGCCGTGTTGTCTGCCGGCATCTGATGGAACAGGCGCAGGCGCCGACGGATCGCAAGCAGCAGGCGCATTTCATGCTTGTCAGTTGTTATGTTAAGGAAAACGATGTTGTCAGCGCTGCCCGGGAATTTGAGGCGCTCCAGCAAACATTCGGAAGCGCCATAGAGGGCGCTGATATGCTGGGGGTTGCCATCGGCCAGCTTTTGTTGCGCCGCGGCACGGAAGAGGATACGCGCCTGGCTTTGACCATGTTTGCCAAAAACGTCGAGGATTACCCGCAAAGCAAGTCTGCGGAAGATGCGCTCTACATGAAGTTTTCGACCGAATATCTGCTTGAGCAACATGCGGTTGCTGCCGCGAGCATTGCTGTTTATCTCGAAAAATATCCCAAAGGCCGCTATCTGCCCAACGCGCTTTACTATAAGGCCATGTGCCTGATGGCGCTCGGTAATCTTGAGGAAGCGTTGCAAATCGTCAATACGGTGATTGATCAATACCCTAAAAAAACGGAAACTTTTGAGGCGCAGGACGAAGTGTTTTATCAAAAAGGCGCCATGCTGGTGCAGATGAAGAAGTCGGATGAAGCCATCAAACATTTCAAGCTTTTTCCAGAGCGTTTTCCCGAAAGTCCGCTGCGTCCGCAAGTGCTGTTCCAGCTTGGCGTGGCCTATAATGCGGCGGAACAGCTTGATCAGGCCAAGGCTGCTTTGGAAGAAGTGGCTGTGCTTTTCCCGGAACACGAAATAGCGCCTCTGGCGCTTTATCAAATTGGCGTTTTCTTTTATGAACGCAAGGATTATTCGCGTATGGCCGCCGCGCTTGAACATCTTGTGCAAACTTTCCCAAATTGCGCGCAGGTGGCCGATGCTTATTTCTGGATGGGCTGGATTGCGCAACAGGACAACCAATATGATGAAGCTGTGGCGAATTTTACGCTTTGCGTGGAAGCCAATCCTCATTACGCCAATGCTGCGGAATGTCTCTTTTCGATTGCGCAGTGTCATAAGGATAAAGCCGCCAAAATGGGGCTGCCGACGGTGCTTTCAGAAGCGCGGCGCGCCGAATATCGCGCGATTATGATGGATGCCGCGATTGCCTATGAGGATTTGTTGATTAATTATCCCGATTCCGACCGCGCTCAGGAAGCCATTCCGGGCATTGCCGGGATGATTTTTGAACTTGTGCGCTACAAGCAGATGACCGAGCAGACTGCCGAACGGTTTTTTACGGATATGATCGAGCGCCATGCGGGCAAGTCTGATCTGCAAGCCCAGTTGTCGTTCGGTTATGGCAATTATCTGATGCGCAACAGTCAAACCGAAAAAGCGCTTGCGGCTTTCAAGCAGGCGTTTGCTTTAAGCCCCGATGTGCGTTTGGCGCCCAGTTTGCTGGCCAGTTATGCCGAAGCGCTGGCCAATGTCGGCGAGCTGATTGAAGCCGAGGCAATCTACCGGAAGCTGATCGCCGAAAATTCCGAAAATCCGCGCGCGCTGGCGCCGGCTTGGTTCGGTGTGGCGGAAATCAAATATCTGCAAAAAACATCCGAAGGCGACAAGGAAGCCGAAATGCTTTATAAACAGGTTTTACAGGATTTTCCCTGGTATGAACGCGGCAAACAGGGGCGCGTTAAACTGGCGGCGATTCTGGAGCGCAACGGCAATTATGCCGAGGCGGAACGGATGTTTGGCGAAGTCTGGCGGCAGGAGAAAGGCGAAGCGCGCATCGGCGCCATGCTGGGTGTGGCGCGCTGCCAGCTTGCGCAGGTGCAGAGCCGGAACCGTCCGGATAATTGGCAGGATTTGCTCAAGGTTTGTTCTGAAAATCTGACCAAGATCATTGTGCTTTACGAAGCTTTCCCTGAATATGTTTCCGAAGCCTATTGGCTGCAAGGCCAGACTTGCGAGGCCAACAAGGATATTGAAAAGGCCAAGGAAATGTATTATCAGGTGGTCAGCAGGTTTAACAATTATCCCTCCGCCAAACCGGCGGCCGAGCGTTTGCGGATTCTGGGCGGCTACACTCCACCGGTTGCTCCGGCGGCAAAATGATTCAGCCCAAGTCCGGCATTTGAAGTTCGTTCAGGAGAATTGAAGCTGCATGACCGAGCTTGTAAATACATTTTCCTGGTCCATTTCGGCGCGCGATGATTTTGAGGAATGCCCGCGCCGCCGTTATTGGGCCAAATATGCCATGTGGGGCGGATGGAAAAAAGAGGCCGGGCAGCTTGCGCGCACTGCTTACCGGCTTGGCAAGATGGAAAACCGCTTTTCGCTGCAGGGCAATGCCGTCGAACGCGCTGTCTGCCATGCCCTGCTTCAATACCAGTCCGGGGCAACCCCTGACATTGAAGGCGTTTATGAAGCTGCGGCCAAGCCGTTTCTTAATCAATGCTGGAGCGATTCCCGCAAAAAACTCTGGCGGCTTAATCCCAAGCAGCATTGCTGTTTGCACGAGCATTATTATCCGGAACACCATCAGACGCCCGAGCCGGAGATGACCGCGCGCATGATTGCCGTAATCAAGATTGCGTTGGGTTGTTTTATCGAAAAGGTGTTGCCGCGTCTGGCTGATATCAAGCCTGAAAATGAAGTGGCTGTCGCGCGCGCCGGCGCCGGAGATCCGGAATCTTTCGATTGCGCAGGCATCAAGGTTTATGCCATACCGGATTATGTCTATCGCCACAACGATCGTTTGCATATTCATGATTGGAAGGCCGGCAATCCGCGCGCGGCGCACAAAGAGCAAATGCTGATTTACGGGCTTTGGGCGCATACCCGTCTCGGCATTGCGCCGGAAAACATTGAAATGCATCTTGAATATCTGGCGCGTGGCGCAACTGAACACATGACCATGGCCGCCGGCGATCCAGAGCGGGCGTGTGTGTTGGTACGCGAGTCGGCCGGCGCCATGGCGGAATATCTTGTCGCGGGCGACATGCGCCGCAATGAGCCTTTGCCAAAAGAGGATTGGGAACTGTGCGCCGAAACGGATGTCTGCCGGCGCTGCAATTTTTATGAGCTTTGCCGTCCGGAACTGGAATCCGTCTGAGGGAGCCCCAGCCGCGTGCGCGTGAGATTGGCGCTGATTCCGGCCACGGCAATGCGTTTCCGGCGGCTGCTTTGGCCGGCAACGATGGCGCATTGGTTTTTAGGGACACCAAGCTTGAGGCTGATAAAATCAATCAGCGCCGCATTGGCTTTGCCGTCCACCGGCGGCGCGCGC
>CAZMFH010000065.1:0-11951 GCA_964565485.1 uncultured Verrucomicrobiota bacterium
CCATCACGGATTCAGGTATTATCTATGCAGCCTCTTGCTGCCAAGCTCCGCAAGTCTCATAAAAGGAAAAACCGACTATGAATCCGAAATTGCAATAGCCCGGGTTGGGTTGGCGCTAAACCTGTTTAAACAGGCAACCGGCGCTTACCCGGAAACCCTTGCAAGTCTGACGCCGGAATTTATTCAAGATATCCCTGTTGATCCCTTTACCGGAGAAGCATTGATCTATCGCAAAATCGCTTCAGGTTTTATTCTCTACAGCGTGGGACCCAATCTGCAAGATGATAGCGGCGCTCCAAAGCCGGTTCATGCCACACCAAACACAGCGCACGATATTGTCTGGCAATGCGCGGAATAAACACCGGACGCTTGCGTTTTACCCAAGCGGGAGAGTTCACCCGGCAGAGTTGGATTGTTATCCAGGTCAACTTGTGCGGCATCCTGCGCCAGTGCGCTTGTATCTTTTGTCGAAGCTGATTTTACGCTTGACTCTTGCGCGCAATGCCATAGGGTATTTCCCGAAAGCGCCCTATCCGGCGCATGCAAGACAGGCAAATCAGATACGAAAGGGAACGCAAATGATCAAGGCAGTGCAGGTGGGATTGGGGCCGTTGGGACAAAAGGCAGTGCGTTTTGCGTTGGAGCGTGGAACAATCAAAATTGTTGCGGCGGTTGATCCGGCGCCGGATAAAGTCGGCCAGGATTTGGGTGTTCTGTGCGGGATGAAGAAAAAACTGGGCATAGTTGTGCGCGCAAAACTTTCCGAAGCCTTGCGTGGAGTTAAACCTTCCGTTGCGATTCTGACTACGCTGTCGAGCGTCAAACGTCTGGAACCGCAGGTTGAGGAACTGGCGCGCGCCGGATTGCATATCGTCTCAACTTGTGAGGAATTATCATATCCATGGCAAACCCAGCCGGCTGTTGCCAGGCGCATGGATGCGGTGTGCCGACGCCATAAGGTGGCGTGTGTCGGCACGGGGGTCAATCCCGGATTCCTGATGGATTTTCTGCCAAGCGTTTTAACTGCCGTTTGCCAAAACGTGGAGCGCATTAAAATCGAGCGGTTCCAGGATGCCTCTCCGCGTCGCGTGCCGTTCCAGCAGAAAATCGGCGCCGGTTTGACGCGCGCGCAGTTTCAGGCCAAGGTGCGCGAGGGCACATTGCGGCATGTCGGCCTAACCGAATCAATGCACATGCTTGCCCGGCATCTGGGCTGGAAATTGAGCAAAACAACCGAATCGTTGCAGCCGATTATCGCTAAAAAAGAAATTACTTCAGGTTATACGCCAATTCGGGGCGGTCAAGCCTGCGGTGTTGAACAAATTGGGCGGGCCTTTGTGAAAAACAGGGAAGTTCTGACCCTGCATTTCCGCGCCGCTGTCGGCGAACCGGAGTCTTTCGATCGGGTTTCCATTTCCGGCACACCGTCTTTTACGACCGTTATTCCCGGTGGTGTTAACGGCGATATTGCAACCTGCGCCATCACAATTAATGCGGTTCGTTCGATTGTCAATGCTGCGGCCGGTTTGCGGACCATGATTGATCTGCCGCCGGTCGGATTTACTTCGGTTTTTGGCGGATAGCGCCTTTTTAAGGGAGGATATTTGAACATGTTTGTCGGAGCATATACTGCCATTGTTACCCCTTTTGATCGTGATCATAAAGTGGACTATGCGGCGCTGAAGAAATTGATTGAGCAACAAATCGCCGCCGGTATAGACGGAATCGTGCCCGTTGGAACAACCGGCGAATCGCCGACGCTCAATATAGACGAACATAAAAAGGTTATTGATGTTGCCATTGAAACCTGCCGCGGACGGATCAAGGTCATTGCCGGAACGGGAGGCAACGCCACCAGCGAAGCATTGGAATTGACGGGATTTGCCATGCGCGCCGGCGCCGATGCCACCTTGCAGGTTACGCCGTATTATAACAAGCCGAACCAGGAAGGGCTCCTGCGCCATTTTTCGGCTGTGGCGGACTTGGGGTTGCCGGTGGTGCTTTACAATATTCCCGGAAGGTCAGGCGTTGAAATTGCCGTTGAGACCGTTGTCAAACTGGCCCAACACGCCAATATCAAGGCCATCAAGGAGGCAGCCGGAAGTGTTACGCGGGTCAGCCAGATTCTGGCGCGCTGCAATCTTTGTGTTTTATCGGGGGACGATCCCTTGACTCTGCCGATGATGGCGGTTGGTGGGAAAGGTGTGATTAGTGTCGCAGCCAATCTGGCGCCCAAAGCAGTTGCCGACATGGTACACGCGGCTTTGGCAGAACGTTGGGCGGAAGCGCGGCAAATTCACCGGCAGTATTTTCAGCTTTTCAGCGATATGTTTATTGACACCAATCCGATTCCCGTCAAAACCGCTTTGGCTTTGATGGGAACAATTGAGGAAACATTCCGTTTGCCGCTTTGTTCCATGAGCCAAGCGCTTAAAATGCGGCTTGCCGAAACTATGCGCGGAGTAGCGCTGATTAAATAAAGTGTCCGGATAATTGGCCATGCAAAAAAACGACGCAAAATCAATCAGAAATCCGATTAAAGTGGCCGTGCTTGGCGCAGCCGGTCGTATGGGGCAGGCAATCATTAAGTGCATTGTTCGGCAGCCGCGTTTGCGTTTGGCCGGCGCCGTCGAATCGCCGCAATGTCCTTTATTGGGTAAAGATGCCGGATTGGTTGCCGGCGAAAAGGATTTGGGCGTCAAACTGGAGGCGGACACGCGCGCTGCGCTCAAGAAAGCGGATATATGGATTGATTTCAGTTTCCCCTCCGCAACGGCGCGACATGCCTTGTTGGCCGCCGAACTGAAACGGAAGATGGTGATCGGCACAACCGGACTGACGGATGATGAGGCGGCTGCAGTTCGACGGGTTGCCGCCAAAACAGCCATCGTCTGGGCGCCGAATATGAGTTTGGGCGTCAATCTTTTGTTTGCCATGGCGCATCGTGCCGCAACGGTGCTTGAAGATTATAATATTGAAATTATTGAAACGCACCACCGCCATAAGAAAGATTCACCGAGCGGCACGGCGCTGCGTTTGGCGGAAGCTGCGGCCAGCGCGCGCGGATTGAATCTGAACGATGTGGCCACACACGGACGCAAGGGGCAGGTGGGCGAACGTCCGGAGACGCAAATAGGCATTCATGCCGTGCGGGGCGGGGATGTGGTCGGCGAACATACGGTGTTTTTTGCCGGCGATGGCGAAAGAGTGGAGCTGACGCATCGAGCAAGCAGCCGCGATTGTTTGGCCTTGGGCGCTTTGCGCGCCGCGCTCTGGATCGTCGGTCGGCGCAGCGGTCTTTATAGCATGCAGGATGTTCTGGATTTGAAGGAATAATTGATATGGAAGTTGGGCTTAGTCTTGGCAGCAGTCTGGGCGATCGCCTGGCTTCGCTGAAAAAAGCGCGTGAATTGATTTGCGCATATCCGGGAATTACACTGGCCGCGCAGGCGCCGGTCTATGAAACCGAACCGGTCAATTTGCCGCCGGAGTTCAAGGATCATCTTTTTCTCAATACGATTTTGATCATCAATACGCTGGTTTCCGTGCCGCAAATCATGCGTCTGCTGCAATTTATCGAGCAGCAGATGGGGCGTGCGCCGGAATTGGGGGCGGATCTTCCAAGGGTGATTGATATAGATATTGGTTTTGCCGAGCAACGTCAGGTGGAGGAGGAACATAGAGTGATCCCTCATCCGCGCTGGCATACGCGGCGTTTTGTCTTGCAGCCTTTATGCGATGTCCGTCCGGAATTGATTTTGCCGGGCCAAACCCTTCCGGTTGCCGATATTCTGGCCGCTTTGCGGAACGGACACAAAGTGCAATTGTTTGCCAAAAAATGGTAACTTTTGGTTGTCCTCTCCTCATCACGGATTCAGATTATGGTAAGCGCCACAAAAAAATGGACGGTTTCCGCCATCAAGGCGATGAAGGCCAAAGGGAAAATTGCCTGCCTGACTGCCGGCGACTGGCATACGGCGCGTTTGCTGGATGAAGCCGGTTTTCCGCTGGTGCTGGTTGGCGATTCGCTGGCCATGACCATGCTTGGTTATCCAAACACCTTGCCGGTTACCATGCCGGCCATGTTGCATCATGCCGCCGCCGTAACGCGTGGCGTTCATTCGGCCTTGGTTGTGGCCGATATGCCGTTTATGTCCTATCAGGTTTCGATCAGTCAGGCGCTTGAAAATGCGGGGCGTTTTCTCAAAGAGGCCGGAGTTGGAGCAGTCAAGATTGAAGGCGGCGCTTTCCGTGTGCCGCTCATCAAGGCGTTGATTGAAAATGGCATTCCGGTCCTGGGTCATATCGGGCTCACGCCACAGAGCGTCCTGGCCGCCGGCGGATACAGAGTGCAAGGCAGGAAACCGGCGGAAGCGCGTAGCATTCTCAAGGATGCGCTTGCCCTGGAGCAAGCGGGGGTGTTTGCGATTGTTCTGGAGTGCATGCCGCCGGCATTGGCCGTGAAAATAACCCGTGCAGTTGCAGTACCGACAATCGGCATTGGCGCCGGCGCCGGTTGCGATGGACAGATTTTGGTCTCGCACGATATACTCGGGCTTTCCGTTTTTACGCCAAAATTCGTCAAGCGTTATGCTGATCTTGGGGGCGCCATGCAAAAGGCGTTTGCAAAGTTCAAAACCGAAGTGGAGCAGGGTGTTTTCCCTGATCCGGCACACGGGTATTAACCATGGAAATTATCAATAAGCCTGTGTTGATGCAGGCAAAGGCGCGCAGTTTGCAGAAGGCCGGCAAGCGCATCGGTTTTGTGCCCACAATGGGTTTTTTGCATGCGGGACATTTGTCGCTCGTACAATTGGCGCGGCGCGCATCCGATGTGGTGATTGTAAGCATATTTGTTAATCCCGCTCAGTTTGGTCCCAACGAGGATTTTGCCGCTTATCCGCGTGATTTGGAGCGCGATTGCCGCTTGTGCGCTGATGAGGGGGTGGATATTGTTTTCAACCCCAATCCGTCGGAGATGTATCCGGAAAATACTTCTGTGTATGTCGAAGAAAACGGGCTTTCGCGGGGATTATGCGGCGCTTCGCGCCCCGGCCATTTTCGCGGTGTCCTGACGGTTGTGGCCAAGCTCTTTAATCTGACTTTGCCGGATATGGCGGTGTTTGGTCAAAAAGATGCCCAGCAAGCGCGGTTGATCCGCCAGATGACGCATGACTTGAATTTTCCCGTGCGGATTGTGTTGGGAGCAATTGTGCGTGAATCTGACGGGCTCGCCATGAGTTCGCGCAACAAATATCTTTCGGCGGACGAACGTGCTTCGGCAATTTGTCTGAACGTTGCGCTGCGGCAGGCGCGCGCAATGTATCGCGCCGGCGAACGTGATGCGGCGCGCCTGGTTGACGCAATGCGCGCAGTGATCAAACCTGTGCCATGCGCGCAAATTGACTATATTGCCGCAGTGGATAACGACAATCTCCAGCCGGTTCAAAAAATATCCCGTTCCATCCTGCTGGCGCTGGCTGTGCGTATCGGCCAAACACGCCTGATTGACAATCTGACTTTACCGGACGATGCGCTTGCCAATCTCCCGCCTTGACTCCCGGCGCTTTTGCGTTAAACTTTCGGCCATGAATGCGTCAAATTCCTTTAAAAGCGGACGTTATGACCTTGCGGTTGACACCATCAGCGAAGATGATTTGCGCGAACTGACCGGGTGGTTAAACAGCTATCCGCGCCTGACCATGAGCGCGGAAACCAAAAAATTCGAACAAGCTTGGGCGCAGTGGCTGGGGGTTAAATACTCCGTCATGTGCAATTCGGGCGCGTCGGCCAATTTGCTGATGTTTGCCGCGCTGGATAGCGCCGGGCTGGCGGGCAAGCGCAAGGTGGTTGTGCCGGCTACCGGCTGGGTTACCGATGTTGCGCCGGCCATTCAATTCGGATGGCAGCCGATCATGTGCGAATCGGATCCGTTGACATTCGGGCTTGATCTGGATGCGTTGGAGCAAATCCTCAAGCGCGATCATCCGGAAAATGTTGTGCTTGTGCATGTTTTGGGTGTGCCGGTTAATATGACCAGGCTGCTTGAATTGCAAGCGCGCTATCGGTTTAATATCATTGAAGACTGTTGTGCCAGCCATGGCTCGCGGCATCAGGGGCGGATGGTGGGAACTTTTGGTTTGCTATCGGTGTTTTCCTTCTATTACGGGCATCATATGTCCACAATGGAAGGCGGGATTTTATGCACGAATGACGAAAAGCTTTACCATCACTTGCTGATGTTGCGCAGTCATGGCTGGCTCAAGGATTTGCCGGAAGCCGAAGCTCAAAAAATAATGCGGAAATATAATGTTGATCCATTCCACGCTCCCTTCACTTTTACCGTGCCGGGATTTAATTTGCGTCCGACCGAAATAAGCGCGCGCACCGGTTTGATTCAATTGCGCAAACTTGATCAGGTGATTGAGCGGCGCGTTGCCAATCATCGTGTGTACCAAAAGCGGTTGGAAGGGCGGATCGGTTTTGCGCGCGGCGTGGCCGGCGACATGATCAGCAGTATTTCATTCTGCGCCCTGGCCGACTCGTCCGCCAGTCGCCGCGCGCTTGTTGAAGCGCTTGATCGCGCGGAGATTGATACGCGTATTTTTACCGCCGGCAATCTGGGACGTCATCCGTTTTGGCAGGATCGCTTCGGCGCGTTTGAAGCGCCGATGGCCGACCGTTTGTATCAGGGCGGATTCTTTCTGCCGAACAACCAATCCTTGCGCGAAACTGATATCGAACATATCTGCGACGTTGTCATCCGCGCTTTGGAACAATAAACCGAGCAGGCTTTTAGCGCGCAGTTCGGCGGATGTTTCCTCGCGCAATCAGATCAAACATGCTTGCGTTCAAGCCGGCCGGAAAGCATTTGGTGGATTTCCGCCACGGATTGTTCCCCAAAAGTTTTGGCGATCATTGCAAGATATTTTGGGTTGGAATAATATTCCCGGAATGCCTGGTCGCGAAACAGCAAAACCTCGGCTGAGGTCAGGTGTTTGGTGGGCAGCGGCAAGGTTTCATGGCTTAGCTGGGAATAACCGTCCCAGCTTTCAGGCAATTTGATGTTTTGCGCAATGGCTTGATCATAAAGCTTGGAGCCGGGATAAGCCATGCAGCAATAAAAGTTGGCAAATTCGCAATTGAGTTCCATGGCCAAACGCAGCGTTTGGCGCATGGTCTCCTGATTGTCTTCCGGCAGGCCAAACATGAAATTGGCCAGAATATGAATGCCGGCTTCGCGCGTCATACGCACGGCCTCAAAGACATCGGTTTTGGCATAGCCCTTCCGAACGCTGTCAAGCACGTTTTGGTTGGCCGATTCAAACCCGTAACAAATCCAGCGAATGCCCGCCGCGCGCATTTTGGTCAACATGAGCGGCGTTACTGTGTCAACCCGCGCATAGACCCAGATGTTCAGATCGAAACCGGAAGCGTTGATCAGATCGCAAAGCTTATGCACATGCTCGGGGCGCAGGGCAAACATTTCGTCAATAATCCGCAGATTGCGGATGCCGAAATTGTCAACCAGATAACGGATTTCCTCGACAACTTTTTCCGGCGCGCGGAAGCGGATTGTGTTTTTGCCGAAAAACGAATTGATGCAGCAAAAACTGCAATTGAAAGGGCACCCAAGGCTGGTGTAAATTACTCCATATGGTTCGCGCTGCAATCCGCCCAGGCAATGCCAGTTATGCGCGCGATATTCGCGCATGGGCAGCAAATCCCAGGCCGGCATGGGCAGTTCATCAAGATTTTTGATCAGTTCCGCGCGCGCGGTGGAACAAATTTCGGCGCCTTTACGAAACCACAAACCCGGGACTGTTGCCGGTTGAAGAGTATTATCCGCCATTTGCCGCAGCAAAGCCAGGAGGGTGTAAAAGCCTTCGCCCTGGCAGACATAATCCGCCGCTTCTTCCTGCATGGTTTGGCGGGGCAATGCGCTCGGATGCAGTCCGGAAAGGAGCAGGGGCAGAGCCGGCGCTTTTTCCTTCAACTGGCGCAGGAGAACGCCAACGCCGGTCATGTTCCAGGTTGAAGCCGAAGGATTGGTGCCGGAGACGGCAATTTCCACAAGCCGCGGTTTTTGGGCGAGAATTGCCTCAGCCGTTTGCGCATGCGACCAATGCAGCGCTTCGGCATCAAGCAGTTGCACGGAAAAACCCTGCGTGCGAATAAAGGCAGCATGCATGGCTGCCCAAAGCGGCGGCTCAATGCCGGTTAATTTGCGCGCGCTGAGATCGCCATAAAGGCTTTTCTGATTGCTGGCCCGGACAATTAGGAGGTCGGTTTGCGACATTTTGCTTTCGCTATTTTCGAGATGGTTTTGACCAAACTATCGTCATCCAATCCGGTCAGTTCGTGGAGATTGTGCCGCCCACCGTACTCGAAAAGATATTTATGCGGCAAACCGAGCGACACAACATGCCGCGCTTCGTCTTCTTCCGGCAGCGCCGCGCGCACGGCATCGCCGAGCCCGCCCACCAGAAAATGTTCCTCAAGCGTTATTAGTTTGGAATAGGGCTTGACCGTGGCGGCGAGCAGTTTGCGGTCTATCGGAGCAGCCTGGTAAAGATCAATTACCCCGGCATTCAATCCTGTCTTTTTGAGCATATCCGCAACGCGCAGCGCAGAATGAGTCATAATGCCGGTGGCGATAATGGCCAGATCCTTGCCTTGACGCAAATGCGCCAAGCCGGCGGAAAAATCGGCTTGTTCCGGATAGATTGAAAGAAATACCTCGCGGTCAAACCGTACATATTGCGGACTGCGCCGGCGATAAGTCAATTCGGCCAGCGCGCCGGCCATGATGCTGTCAGAAGGGGTGTAAATTGACATGCCCGGCAAAGCGCGCATGATGCTGATGTCTTCCGTGGTATGATGCGTCGGCCCCATGATGTCATATGAAAGGCCTGCGCCGACTCCAAGCACTGTGATCGGCAAATTCATCGAGCACACGTCCACTTTAAGCATTTCATAACAGCGCAGGGTTGCAAAGGGGGCGATTGCATAAATATATGGCTGCTTGCCGGCGAGTGCCAGGCCGGCGGCCACCGCCACCATGTTTTGTTCGGCTATGCCGACCCCGACATATTGATTGGAAAGGCGCGTGCGGAATGGATCCAAGCTTGGCGCGCCGCAGTCCGCCGTAACAATAACCACATTATGATCGTTTTGGGCGATTTTAAAAAGAGCGTCAAAAAACGAATCCCGTGCGCCTCGCTTAAAGGTTAATGTTGCCATGATGATAATTCCTTTTATTTCCGGGCTAATTCTTTGCGTGCGGCTTCAATAAATTCGCCTTCCGGAACGCGGTAGTGCCAGAAGCGCGCGTTTTCCATGAATGAGACGCCCTTGCCCTTGATTGTGTTGGCAATAATCATGAGCGGTTTGTCTCTGCGCCGCGCGCGCACATCCTTGAAGGCGCCGAAGATTGCCTCGAAGGAATGTCCGTCAATCGTCACTACATCCCATCCGAATGCCCTGAATTTTTCATCGAGCGGATTGAGTTTGAGTGAACACTCCGTGAAATCAAGCACCCCCATTTGGTTGCGGTCAATGATGGCGATCAGATTGTTTAAGCGGTTGTGCCCCGCAAACATGGCGGCTTCCCAGACCGAGCCTTCGTAACATTCGGCATCGCCGAGCAGTGTTACAATCAGGCGATTGTTGAAATCCATACGGTCTGCCAGCGCCCAGCCGCTGGCAATGCCTAATCCATGCCCCAACGACCCGGAAACAATTTCAGAGCCAGGAATGTCCTGGCCGATATGAACGCTGATATGACTGCCTTTGCCGGCGAAATTTTCCAGATCTTTTAATGGGAAAAAGCCCATGTCGGCCAGAATCGGATAGAGGCCGATGCCGGATTGCCCTTTGCTCATCAGAAAAATATCGCGTTCCGGCCATTCGGGGTTCTTTGGGTCAACCCGTAAAATTCCGCCATTGTATAAAGCCACCAGGATTTCCGTACAGGAAAAAGATGACGTAACATGTCCGCTTTTGGCCTTGAGCGCCATTTCAAGGATTTGCTGTCGCACCCACCGTGCCTTTGCTTGCAGTTCCGATGTGGTCATGGTATTCCGCTCCTGTCCTTGCATTTATTGGTGAAACAATGCATATCGTATAAAGTTCCGGCTTGATGGTCAAATGTTTTGTGAAAAATAACTGTTGACATTGCTTGCTATAGAACATATTATTCAAAACAGATGAACAAAAAAAACAATTTTGCGCCAGGCAAAGGCGCGGGGTTTTGTTTCAAAACTGAGCAAGCAACAGGAAGGAGCATGGTTATGTCTGCATTCAAATCACGTCCGACAAAATTTGTGCCGGTCAAAATGTCGTTGTCTGAATTGGCTGGGAAAGATTATTGCGAGGCTGTTTGCGCATCGCGCTCCTTTTTGACTTCTTCCGGGATGGGCGCCTGGCGCAAAATGTGCGCGGAAAAAGTTGATTTTTTGCCCGCGACAATGCTGCGGCGTTTGCATGCTTTACTGCCGCTGACGGGGCAAAAGGTGGTTGGTGCGTTACGTAAAACTTTGCCGGGCGCCACTACGCGCGCTTTTGTGGCAGCAACGCATTTGGAACAGTCGCCCTTGAGTTGTTACGGTTATTTGCGGCTTGGCGAGTGCGGTCGTCAGTATTTTACGTTGAAGAGCGAACATTATCACGCTCCGCTTGGCCATGCGTTTCCGGGATATCGTTTGCTGGAGCTGGCGCGCGGGATGGGTATTACCAATGCCATTCACAACAACACACGCGGTTATCTGACGCGCAAACTGGAAATGGAATTGATTCGGGCGGCACACGGACTCGCCGCGCGTGATACGGCCGGATTAAGCCGGATTTTGAAGCAGACAGCCGGTGTTGGCGTAAATCGTGTTTTGAGTTTGGAAACAGGCAGCCTGGCAATGGAGGCGGCGCTCAAATTGATGTTGGCGCGTTTTTATCCGTCGCAGGCGGATCAAACACCGCCGCGCTATGCCGGGCGAATTCCGGTTTTGATTGTGCTTGGCAATGATGACGGCGGATTGCAGGCCAATTACCACGGCACGACAATTGTGGCGCAGATGCTGCGTGGAATGTGGTCGCCCTGGCTGGCGCAAATGGAACGCGCCAAAATGATCATGGTGCGCAGTGTGCGTCCGAATGATCAATGTGATTTGGTTGCCACGTTGGAGCGTTATGATCGTCCGCCTTATAAAGCAGCCGGTTTTTTGCATGAAATTGTAATGATGAATTACGGCGGACGGCTTTTGACGCCTTCTTTTTTGAAAAAAGCTTATGCGGAATGCCGCAAACGCGATATTCCGACCTGTGCTGATGAGATTCAATCCTGCCTTTGGAGTCCCGGATTTTTCATGTTCCGCGAATATGGGTTGCGCCCGGACTTGGTGGCTATTGGCAAAGGTTTCCCGGGCGGCGAATATCCGGCTTCGCGGCTTTTGTTGAATGCGCGGCTTGACTGCCTGGCGCAATTCGGCGCGCTGGTTACAAATGGCCAGGAGGAACTGGCGGCGCTGGCCTATCTGATAACCATGCAATGGGCGGAAAAGAACATTGCCGTTACACGGGCGGTGGGCGATTATTACGAGGCGCGTCTGCGCGACTGGGCATTTGCCCGCCGCGGGATTGTAATCGGCGTGCATGGCCGCCGCCATTTGCTTGGAATCGAATTTGCTGGTCTCGATCAAGCCCGGGCATTTGTCGGGCAGATGCAAGCCAAAGGGCTTGATATCAGCGTGCAAACTTATAAGCAAGATTCGCCGCCTGTGGCGCTGACCAAGCTTCCTTTGATTGCCGATTATGCAACTGTGGATTGGTTGATGACGTTGTTGAGTAATTGAATTGGAGTTGGATTGCCTGGCTGGTCTGTCTTGCCGACCAAGGGCTTGCGGGTTTAATGTTCTAAAAAGTTCGTTGGAAAGTAGCGCAAATAGGGGAGATGCAAA
>CAZMFH010000066.1:0-11865 GCA_964565485.1 uncultured Verrucomicrobiota bacterium
CAAATGTGGCTTTGGTGGGGCGAGACCTCCAGGCGAGCCGCCGAGCATGACGCAGCTCTGCCGAGATCTTCGTTCGGTTGTTTTTTGGATTGACGACCAGATTGGCAGGGATAATACTGTTGCATAACATAAAATTCCAATCTTGCGCGGTAACGCGCGAAATTCTCGGTCAACCAACATTTTATGAGCAAAGATTTTAACAAATTGGCGCGCGTTTTGCCGGCGGTTAATGTGTTGCTTGCTTTGCCGGAAGCCGACAAGCTTGTTGTCGTCTATGGAAGAAGCACGGTTGTGGCGTTTGTTCGAGAGGTTTTGAACGCATTGCGAAGCTCAATTTTGCGCGGGCAAAGCCTTGATCCGCGCCAATTGGAAGCTTCCGGAATATTAGAACAGGTTGCTGCTTCAATAAAACACGTTGAATTACCGAATATCAAGCGTGTGGTGAATGCTACGGGGATTATCCTGCATACAGGTCTTGGCCGCGCCGCAATGCCCGCAGCGGCAATAAAACAGCTTTGCGGCGTCGCGGGCTATTGCAATTTGCAGCAGGATTTGCAGACCGGTCAGCGAAGCCGGCGTGAAAAATGTTTGCGTGGCATTGTCGGCGAGCTTACCGGCGCCGAAGATGTTCTGGTTGTCAACAATAATGCCGGCGCTACCTTTCTGATGCTCGCCGCTTTAGCGGCTGGAAAAGAGGTGGTTATCTCGCGTGGCGAACTGATTGAAATTGGCGGATCATTTCGGCTGCCGGATATTATGCAGGCAAGCGGCACAGCGCTCAAGGAAATCGGCACAACCAACAAAACCCACTTGCGTGATTATCAACATGCTGTTGGGCCACAAACGGGAATGATTTTAAAAGTCCATCAAAGCAACTACAAGATCACGGGGTTTACCAAGGAAGTTTCCATTGGAGAAATCGCGCAAATCGGCCAAAAACACAACGTGCCGGTTGTTGATGACCTTGGCTGTGGCGCATTGGTCAGTCTGGAAAAGTTTGGATTAGACCATGAGCCAACAGTTCGCGAAAGTCTGCAAGCCGGAGCCGATCTGGTTCTTTTTAGCACAGACAAATTGATTGGCGGACCACAAGGCGGAATGATTGTTGGACGCGCAAAAATGATTGAGCGAATCAGGTCGCATCCGCTTTACAGGATTTTGAGGGTATGCAAATTGACGTTGGGCGCTCTTGAAGCCACGCTGCGTTTGTTTAGAACGCCGGAAATGCTGGCGCAGAAACATCCTTTATACATGATGCTTGCGAAAACGCCGGATGAGATAAAATTACAGGCGGCACAGGCCAAAAAAATGATTTTAGAAAAAAAGCCGCATTGGGAAGTTATAATTTCCGAGGAAATTGCCCGGCTTGGCGGCGGCTCATTGCCGGAGGCCGGCATGCCTTCTTGCGCGGTAAAAATCAAGGCGCCCGATATTGGCGCAGACAAGCTGGCCGGATTGTTTCGAACGGCAGCCACGCCGGTTATCCCGCGTATAGCTGATGATTGGGTTGTTTTGGATATGCGCGCCGTGTTTTGGGAAGAACTTTTGGATATTTATTCGGCAATCGAAGGCATGTCTCACAGCGCCGAAACCCGACCAGCATGAAAGCTGTTGAGCACAAATTGCAGAATGCGCCGGAAGAAACAATAGCGTTGACCATCGGTACAGCCGGCCATATTGACCACGGCAAAACCGCCTTGGTTAAATTGCTCACCGGTTGTGATTGCGATACAATGCCGGAAGAAAAAACGCGCGGCATGACTATTGACCTGGGCTTTGCCGCATGTCGTTTGTCGGATAATCGCCGGGTTGGCATTGTTGATGTTCCGGGGCACGAACGTTTTATTCACAACATGGTTGCCGGCGCCGCTGGCATTGACGTAGTTATTTTGGTGATAGCCGCAGATGACGGAATCATGCCGCAAACCCTGGAACATTTCCATATCGTTCGCTTGCTCGGCATATCTTCCGGAATGATTGCCCTGACAAAAATTGATCTGGTCAATACAGAACGCATCGCGGAAGTAACGCGCCAAATCCGCGAGCTTGTTGGCGGCAGTTTCCTTGAAAATTGCCCGATTATTCCGATATCGTCGAAAACCGGCCAAGGTTTTGACGCTTTTTCTGAGGCGCTTGTCGTTGTTGCGGATGGCGCCGCCCGGAAGAATGTTGAGGGAGCTTTTCGCATGCATGTGGAAAGCACTTTTGTAATCCAGGGAATCGGCGCAATTATTTCCGGTATTCCCAGTTGCGGGACAATTCGGGTCGGCGATACCCTGGAATTGTTGCCGCGCTCCGGAGAAAAAAAAGTGCGCGGACTGCAAGTTTACGGCAAAGACATGCGCGAAGGTCGGGCCGGCGAGTGTGTCGCTGTTCGGTTGGGCAATTTGTCTTCTGATGAAGCCGAGCGCGGAATGGTGTTGGCAACCCCGAAATATTTTACCTCCACCAGGATTGTGAACGCAAGGCTTTATCTTTTGCCTAAACCTGATTTTGCGCTCAAACCAAGGATGGGCATTCGTTTCTATGTTGGCACAACCGAATCAACCGGCTATATGGTTTTGCCTGATCTGACATTGTTGGCGGCGGAACGCGAATTGTGCGTACAGTTTCAGCTTGCTTGCCCGGTGGTGGCGGCGCCGGGCGATTTTTTTGTGGTGCGTTCGTTGAATCCCGTGCAAACGATAGGCGGCGGCAATGTAATTTCTGCGGATCAAGTCAAAATGCGCCGGTCGAAAGGCAATTGGGCGAACATGATAGCCGAGCACGAGAAGGCTTATCGCGATCCTTTTTCAGCTTTGAGCTATGTTTTAAACAAGCATGGCGCTATGGCTCAACATATCGGCGATCTTGCCAAAGCGGCTATGTTAAGCATGGATGCTGCCCGTAAATACATACAAGTATTGGTGCGGCAAAAATCAGCAATTGCCCTTGCCGGCGAACGTTATGCAAGCGAAGGTGCTTTGAAAATTGCGCAAGCGAGCATATTGAATGCCCTGCAAGGATTGCATACAGCCACGCCGATGAGCATGGGGTTCGCAAAGAAAGAATTGTTCAGGGATATTCAATTGGATCGTCTGCTTATCGAAAAAGCTTTTGATCTTTTGCTTGAATCAGGGAAAATCACGGCTTGTGCGGCGGGCTTTCAGATTCCGGAATGCAAGCCACAATTGACGCCAATTCAGTGTGATTTGAAAAAACGAATCAACAAGATCTACCTTCAAACAGGCTTTGCCTCGCCGCGTCGCGACGAACTGCCGCAAATGCTTGGCGCCACCAATGAGGTTGTTGCCCCGCTATTTGATTATTTATTACAGACCGGCGAAATCGTGGCGCTTGCGGATAATGTTATTCTTCATCAGGAATGGCTGGAGAAATCGAAGCAAAAATTGACGGAATATATCGTCTGCCATGGCGCAATAGAATCCGGCGTGTTTAAAACTGTTTTAGGAACAACAAGGAAATATTCAATCCCCATTCTGGAATATTGGGACGCCAAAGGACTAACCCGGCGAGTGGGCAATAACCGTTATTTAAAAAATTAACCTGCATTACACAGTTTGGCGCATTTGGCGCGCTGCTGATGAGGAGCGAGGGAGAAAAACAACTCAATATGAATATAAAAGAAAAACGCAAGCGCGTCATGGCGCGCTCAATCAAGCTGGGGCATTGCGTCTGTGATCCGCGCAAACCTTGTCCTTGTCCTTTGTTCAAAGATAAAAATGTTTGCACATGCGCCGGCGAGCGGCTTCCCGCCCAAAAAATCGGAGCTAAAACAAGGTTGACCGATTATGTCCGAAACGCCGGCTGTGCCGGAAAGATCGGGCAAAGCGACTTGCAAAAAATCCTGAAGCTTTTACCGGTTGTTAAAGACCCCCGGATTCTGGTGGGAATTTCAACCGCTGATGACGCCGGCGTTTTTCGCTTGGCGCCAGGCTTGACTGTCGTTCAGACTGTTGATGTTTTTACCCCGGTTGTGGATAATCCCTATCTCTTTGGTCGGATCGCCGCATGCAATTCGTTGAGCGATGTTTATGCCATGGGCGCCATCCCGGTTACAGCGTTGTCGGTTATCGGCTTTCCTGTCGAATCGCTTCCGCCCAAAATAATGGCCGAGATTTTGCGCGGCGGCATGGATACGCTTCAGGAAGCCGGCGTTGTTCTCCTGGGCGGACACAGCATCAATGATGAAGAAGCCAAATTCGGCTTTGCTGTTACGGGAATTGTTGACGAAGCTGCTTTAGTAACCAACGCTGGCGCCAGACCAGGCGACATGCTGATTTTAACCAAACCGCTTGGCACAGGAATCATATCTCTTGCCGAGCGAATCGGCAAAGCTTCCCGACGATCAGTTAAAACCGCGCAATCGGCGATGAGCTCGCTCAACAAGGCTGCTTCGCAAATTATGGTGGCGCATAATGCCACAGCATGCACCGATGTTACCGGGTTCGGGTTAATCGGACATCTTGCTCGGATTGTCATTGAAAGCAAAGTTACCGCCGAGATATGGTTTGCAAACCTGCCGCTTCTGCCAAACGTCATGGATTATGTGGCACAGGATATTTTTTCCGGCGCCAATGAGCGCAACGCCGAATACAGCGCTGGTCGAACGCAATTTGGCCGGGGAGTAACCGAGAAAATGAAGGCCGTTTTGTTTGACGCGCAAACGTCGGGCGGCTTGCTTGTAACCGTTCCGGCGAAGAGCGCCAATGTTTTCATAAGAGACTTGCGCAATGCCGGTGTTAAGGATGCGCAAATAGTTGGGGTCATTAGAAGAAAATCCAAAGGCGCCATCAACGTGTTGTGTGATCAGCCGAAATGAAATTGACGGCAACATTAAAACGCCGTAAGCGCATTCAAAAAAGAGCCGGCTAATTCGCGGCGGTATTGGAGCGCATCCCGGAACGCAATTCAGACAGCAAACACTGATTCAGGTCAGGCTGATTTGCGCCCTGAATTTTTACGCTCTGCGTAATAAGCGTCAATCATTTCCTTGGTAATATTGCAGGCATGGTTCTTGGGCTGTTTTGGCGCTTCATACATAACATCCAACATAACCTGTTCAATAATCGAACGCAACCCGCGCGCGCCGGTTTTCTTGCGCATGGCCAGAACGGCCATTTCGCGCAAAGCCGCAGGCGTAAAATTCAGCTTGATGGCCTCCATGGCCATCAGTTTTTGGTATTGAAGCATCATGCTGTTTTTAGGTTCGGTCAAAACGCGCACAAGATCATCTTCGGATAACTCATCCAGGCCGACCACCACCGGCAAACGTCCGATAAATTCCGGAATCATGCCATAACGCACGAGATCCTCAGGCTCAACGTGATGCATAATGGCGCGTTTCTGCGCGGCAAGCTCCTGATCATCCGTGCCGGAGGATTTAAAGCCAATCGCGCGCGTCCCCAACCGGCGGCGCACAATTTCCTCTAACCCGACAAACGCGCCGCCACAAATGAAGAGAATCCCATCCGTCCTGATTTTGATGTACTGCTCCTGCGGATGTTTGCGTCCGCCGTGCAGAGGCACATTGGCCACCGTGCCTTCCAGAATTTTCAACAATGCCTGCTGTACTCCCTCGCCGGAAACATCGCGCGTAATGGAAACGTTTTCCGCCTTGCGCGCAATTTTATCAATCTCATCAATGTAAATTATTCCCCGCTCCGCGCGCTCCACATTCATGTCAGCCGCCTGAATCAAGCGCAGAAGCACGTTTTCCACATCTTCGCCGACATATCCCGCCTCCGTCAACGGGCTGGCATCGGAAATACTGAAAGGAACATCCAGCAAACGCGCCAGAGTTTGCGCCAAAAGCGTCTTGCCGCTGCCCGTCGGGCCGATCAGCAAAATATTGCTCTTTTGTATTTCCACATCACGCAACGGATCATTGGCCTGGAAATGACTGTCCTGCATCAATCTCTTGTAATGGTTATGCACGGCGACCGCCAAGGCTTTTTTGGCATAATGTTGACCAATCACATGTAAATCCAGAAATTCCTTGATTTCATGCGGCTTGGGCACCTTGAGCGCCGGCACGGCAGATTTGGCGGCAGCCTCCTCGCGCAACATATTGCCGCTCAACTCCACACACATATCGCAGATATTGGCGTTTGGTCCAACCAAAAGACGCCCGACTTCATTGCGCGCACGCCCACAAAACGAACATTGCGGCAGATTACGTTTGGCCATTTTCAGCTCCCTCATCTCATGACAAATAATCATTCCGATTTTTGACTGGTAAAAATTTCGTCAATCAGACCGTATTCCTTGGCTTCCTGCGGCGACATGAAGAAATCGCGATCAGTATCGCGCACAACGACATCAACGGGTTTGCCGGTATGCCGCGCCAAAATGCCATTCAGAATATCACGGATACGCAGAATTTCGTTGGCCTGAATACTGATATCGGATGCGGCGCCCTGCACCCCGCCCCAAGGCTGATGCATCATGATCCGCGCATTGGGCAGCGCAAAACGTTTGCCGCGCGCGCCGGCCGCCAGCAAAATGGCGCCCATGCTGGCGGCTTGCCCGATGCAATAAGTGGCAACATCACATTTAACAAATTGCATTGTGTCATAGATGGCCATGCCGGCGGTAGTCGAGCCACCGGGCGAATTAATATAAAAACTGATATCCTTTTTGGCGTCTTCGCCCTGCAAAAAAAGCATCTGCGCCACAATCAGACTGCTGACTTCATCGTTGATGGGCGTCCCTAAAAAAATAATTCGATCTTTAAGTAAACGCGAAAAAATATCGTAAGCCCGTTCGCCGCGGCCGGTTTGTTCCACCACCATCGGTATCAAAGCCTGATTGTTAATGCTCATAATCCTCCCTGTTTTGAATCTGCCATTTCAAGAGTGCGCGCCGGAGCGGCTTCCGTTTCTTTGCGTTTGCCGCCCATTAGACGGCTGAAAAATCCTTCCTCGCCGACGCTGGCGTTTTCCAGCAGAAAATCGAGCGTTTTTTCCATGCGTAAGTGATGCCGGATATCGTCCAGTTTCTTCTTTTGTTCAAGCATCTTGTGAACTTCTTCGGATGTAGTGCGATAACGCTCCGCCAATTCCTTCAGAGCCCGATCCAAGTCCGCTTGTTCCAACTGAATCTTTTCTTCTTCGGCGATCCGGTGAAGAATATAGTCGGTCTTGATTTTCAAAACAGCGGAATCGTTGGCGGATTTCAATAATTCATCCTTCTGCGCCAGAATTTGGTCCTTTCCTACTCCGCGCATGATATTTTCACGTACAGTGGAAACATACAAACGCTGGATTTCTTCCTGCAAGACAGTTTCCGGCAAATCAAAGGTGGTCTTGCTTAAAAGCGTCCGCAAGAGTTCGTCCTTCATACGCTGTTTTTCCGCAAGCACACTTTCTGCGCGCAGATCTTCCATTAATTTGGCGCGCAAGGCTTCCTCGTTTTCAACGCCTTCCTGCTTGAAGAAATCGGCATCCAGCGCCGGACGTTTTTTGACGCGGATTTCCTTGACCTTGACCCGGAAATTGGCCGTTTTACCGGCCAAACCGCCAAGCTTGAAATCGGCGGGGAATGCAGATTGAATTTCCGTTTCAGCGCCAACCGCCAAGCCGAGCAAGCCCACATCAAAACCGGGCAGAAAAGCGTTGGCATCCGCCATACACCAGAAATCGCGCCCCTTGGCCAATCCCGCCAGCGCTTTGCCCAGAGCGCTCAGAGGCCGGCCCTCCAAAAAGCCTTCATAATCAATTTGCACCAAATCGCCTGCCGCCACCGGCCGGTCGGTAACGCGCTCATAATTCGCGCGGCCATCCAGCAAGGCGTCGAGGCGCAACTGCACATCCGCTTCGGCCAGCTTGGCCGGGTTGCTCTTGAGCGAAATCCCCTTGTATTTCGGCAATTTAAATTCCGGCGGAACATCCAGTAAAATGGTATAATTCATGGCTTCGCCGTTTTTAAATTCGCCTTGCACATCCAATAATGCCACCGGATCGAGCCCGGCTTGTTTCAAGGCTTCCTCATAAGTGCGCGCCACAATATTATCGCGCACCTCTTCGGCAATCGGTTGCTTGTAATGGCGTTCAACCAATTGTTTGGGAGCGCGCCCCTTGCGAAATCCGGGGATATTAACCAAGCGCGCAAAGGTCCCAACAACCTGCGTATATTCATCCATGGCCGTCTGCGCCGTAATTTCAACCCGAACCGATTTCCTGCAAGGCCCCACTGCTTCGACTTTTACTTTCACATCCACCCCTTGTTTATCCGGAATTTTCCCGATTAAAAGGCACGCATAGCTTCAAATTATCAAAACGCAATCCATCTCGCCGCAACTCAAACAAATAAATGGGAATTAAATCACAAAAGCGCCGGACCATTCAATCAAAAAAGACATCAAAAAAGACAACCACGTCAGGCTATAGTCCGCAGGATGCCGTCAGGCAGGAAAATATTGTCCTGAATCCGTAATGGGCAAAGCCCATCACGGATGCAGGATTCTTGTTTGGCTGCGTCTGTTTTTTTAAAAAATAATCAAGCCATACCGCCATTAAGCAAGGCGAGGACGCACGGAAATTCCATTTGCAATAATCTTCCAACTGACTGTGCTATTCCTTCATGGTCATCAGAAACTCGGCATTGCTTTTGGTTTTCTTGAGCTTGCTTACCACCAGCTCCATCGTTTCCACGGCCGGCACACCGTTTAAAGCTCGCCGTAAAATCCAGACCTTGTTGAGTTCATCCGGATGTAGAATCAATTCTTCTTTGCGCGTCCCTGATTTTTCAATATTAATGGCGGGGAAAATGCGTTTTTCCACCAAATGCCGGTCAAGACAAAGCTCCATGTTGCCGGTGCCTTTGAATTCCTCAAAGATCACCTCATCCATACGACTGCCCGTATCAACAAGCGCAGTGGCGATAATCGTCAAACTGCCGCCATGCTCAATATTGCGCGCTGCGCCAAAAAAACGCTTGGGCTTATGCAGCGCATTGGAATCAACACCGCCGGAAAGAATTTTGCCGCTATGCGGTTCGATGGTGTTGTAGGCGCGCGCAAGGCGCGTAATACTGTCCAGCAAAATCACCACATCCCGCCCGCATTCCACCATGCGCTTGGCCATTTCGATCACCATCTCCGCCACCTGCACATGCCGTTCCGGCGGCTCATCAAAAGTGGAGCTCAAAACATGCGCTTTGGTATGGCGCTCCATGTCGGTTACCTCTTCCGGACGCTCATCTATCAGCAAAACAACAAGATATACATCCTGATGGTTTTGCGAAATGCTGTTGGCGATCTTCTGCAAAAGCACGGTTTTGCCCGTGCGCGGCGGCGCGACAATCACGCCGCGCTGCCCCATTCCGATCGGCGTAAAGATGTCCATGACGCGCATGGAAACTTCCTCCTGTTCCCGCTCCAGCAGGAAACGCCGGTCCGGGAAAAGCGGCGTCAGATTCTCGAAAGGCACTCTGCGCCCGGATTGATTTGGTTCGCCGTCATTGACCTTGTCAACGCGCAAGAGCGCAAAGAAGCGTTCTTTTTCCTTGGGCGACCTGATTTCGCCTTCCACCGTATCGCCCGTGCGCAGCGCAAAACGCCGCACCTGCGAAGGCGAAACATAAATATCCTCCGGACAGGGCAGATAATTGTAATTCGGCGAGCGCAGGAATCCGAATCCATCTGAAAGAATTTCCAATACGCCCTTGCCGAAAATGGCGCCCTGCATCCGGGCATTGGCTTTTAAAATTTCAAAAACCAATTCATGTTTGCGCAATGCGCCAAGATCCACCAATCCGAAACGCGCGGCAAGCTCGTTCAGTTCCGGAACCGATTTTTGCTGGAGCTCGGAAAGATGTAAAGTGATCGGCTTAACCGCCGGAGCAGCCACGGGAGCGCCGTTGTTGGCGGCAACCGGCGCAGCCGGAGACTGGTCGGCCGGCGCGGGCGCCGCGCCATTGGCGACTGGCGCGTTATCTGGCACGCCGCCGTTGGCATGACGGGCAGGTGGCATGGGGGCATTATCCACATAAATCTTCGAAAGCGCCGACCTGGGCCGCGCATGATGCATGCCGCGTTGCTGGCGTCTCGATTTGTCGTTATCCATGTTGCGCTTGTCTTCCATTTTTTTTCTCCATTTTATTCATGATCCCCGCAAAAATATTTTCGAGCTGATCGCGGGCGCAATCCAGTGTGCCGGCGTTAAAAATAACAAAATCGGCGCGGCGCATTTTGGTTTCCACCGGCATTTGCGCGGCAATCCGCCGATGGATTTCTGCGGCGCCCAAGCCGCGGGCGCGCAACCTTTGTGCCTGCAATTGCTCCGGCGCCGCCACGCAAATAACCAAATCCCAGTCTTGCTCCCATCCGGCCTCATAAAGCAGCGGCACAATTGCAATCCCGGCCACCGCCCGGCAGCCGGAAATCCGGCTGTTTTTTGCAAGCCAGACTTTTATGGCGCGCCGGGCGCGCGGATGCAAAATGGCTTCAAGCGCCTTGCGTTCCGCAACATTCGCAAACACGCGGCGGGCAAGCGCGGCACGATCAATTTCGCCGTTACGCCCGACAACCGAACGTCCGAACCGCCGCACAATCGCCTTGCAACACACCGTGCCGGCGCGCATAAGTTCATGGCAAACATTGTCGGCTTCAATCACCGCGAATCCCTTTTGAGCAAGCAACGCGCCCAACACGCTCTTGCCACAGGCAATGCCGCCGGTGATGCAAACTCGCAAACCACCCGCATTTTTCAGCTTTTTCGGCGCAGCAATCATTTGATTGTGGTTTTTCATGAATAACACAGGCGCACGGCAGATTTCAATGCCGACGGTCGGAAGAAGCGCCGCGCGCGGCATCCACGCCGCATTCATGCGCCTGCATGATAATCTGCGGCGCATCCTCATCCATTGGATCGTAAAGCAAAGCCTGCGTGGCAAAAGTTTGCGCCGCGCGCCAGCAACCGCGCGCCAGTTCCGTCCGCGCCTGTTGCCGAAGCCGACCGGCGTTCGCCTGATCGGCGCGCGTTATAACGCGAAAGACACGATACTTGTCATTCCCCCAAAGCAACCGGAAATACCGGCTCCGGCCAGGATCTTGCTCAAAAACACGCGCCGCCGCATCTGCCGCCGGATGCAAGGCATTCACCATATAGCGCATCTGCATGCCTCCCGGCGCTTCGGCCAGTTCGCCCATTGAATACACATAATATGAAGTTTCAAACGGTTCCATCCAATCGCGGAACCCGCGTTCATCCCCCAGCAGCAGCGCCTCGCCATACGCCTGCACGCGCCGGCGAATCTCCGCCTGCTCGAATTTGGGATGCAAAACAATCGGGCTGCCGGCATAACAAAGCACAAAAGCGCTTAATCCAAAATTGGCCAGAACCGGCTCGCCCGGCGTATTTGCGCGCAGCCAGCGCGTCAATTCCTGCTTCTGCGGCAAATAGGCATGGACACTGCCCCAGCGCCAGGGACGATCCAAAACATGCGCAGCCTCCGCGCCGATTCCCGCCAGAAGCATCACCAACACCACCCACCGCGCAAAACTACGCCGCGCCGAAGCCCACCAGCCTAACCAGCCCAGTAAAGCGCAAATCCCTATAATCAGGAAAACATGAAAGCGCATGAAGAAAATGAAGGCCACAAAAGATATGAAAGTGAAACAAAACAGCAGGCCGATTTCCGGATCCACATTCCGGCGCGCATGCGCCAGAAAAATTAAACTTGCCAACAGAGACAGAAGAAGTGTTACAGGAAATAAAAATATTGTCAACCATAAATTCGCAGACTGCAAGGGTGGCGTCCAAAGCATGCGTTGCGCAAAAGTCAGCAAGGCCGGATTTTCCGGTTTGTGATTGAGCCATCCGCTTTTACACCCCGGACCGCCCCGCCCACGATTCGTGGCAC
>CAZMFH010000067.1:0-5508 GCA_964565485.1 uncultured Verrucomicrobiota bacterium
TGGAATTCTCGTTGCCAGACTCGCCGGATTGGGATATATTTAAACGCATGACTTTGCAGAAGAATATGGCGCATACAAATAGGATGGTTTGATTTATGAGGGCAATCGGACGAAAGGTCTTGTGGTTGGCGTTAATGGCGCTTTTGAGCGTTAATTTGGTGGTTGGCGCGCGGATGGTGGCGCGCGCCGAACAGGCCGGCGATACCGAGCAGGTGGCTTTTGCCAAAATGCAAATGCTGACCGAAGTGCTGATGCAGATCCGCCAGAGTTACGTTGATCAGGATAAGACGCAATACAAGGATTTGCTCTATGGCGCATTGCGCGGCATGTTGTCTTCGCTCGATCCGCACAGTCAGTTTATGGAGCCGGAAGCGTTTTCAGATATGCGTAACGATACGGCCGGTGAATTCGGCGGAGTGGGGATTGTGATCGGCGTGCGGGATGGCGTGCTGACTGTTATTGCGCCCATGGAAGACACGCCTGCTTTTCGTGCCGGGATTTTGCACGGCGACAAGATTATCGGTATTGACGGCGAATCAACGGAAAATATTTCGTTGCATGACGCCGTGCGCAAAATGCGCGGAGAGCCGGGAACGCGGGTCAAAATAAAAATCTTGCGCATTAAGCCGCAGGAAGTTAAAGAACACGAAATTGTACGGGCAGTGATCAAGGTCGAGAGCGTCAAAGGCGCCAAGATGCTGGAAGACGGCATTGGCTACGTTCGCGTGGCTCAGTTTAATGAGCCTACGAATGAGGCGTTGCAGAGAGCTGTTGACCGGCTTTTGAAAGAAGGTATGCAGGCGTTGATTCTTGATTTGCGCAATAATCCGGGCGGTTTGCTCAGTTCGGCGGTGGATGTGAGCGGCAATTTTCTGAAGCGCGGCGATTTGATCGTTTCGACCAAGGGTCGTTCGGGGTTCGGCACTCAGGAATACAAGGCGCAACGCGATGCGCATTATGACGATTTCGCTCTGGTTATTTTGGTCAATGGCGGCAGCGCGAGCGCTTCGGAAATTGTCGCCGGCGCATTGCAGGACAATCATCGCGCCATTTTGATCGGCGAAAAAACTTTCGGCAAAGGTTCCGTGCAGAGTGTGATTCCGCTTGAGGATGGCTCGGCGATCAGGTTGACAACCGCCAAATATTATACGCCCAGCGGCCGCACCATTCACGAAAAAGGCGTTGAGCCTGATATCGTTATTCCCATGTCGCTGGAGCAGTGGCAAAAGGTGCTGATTAAACGTTCGCGCGAGGAACTGGGCTCTCCGGATGAAGACGCTGCCGGCGTTGATTTGACGAATGTGGTTGATTTGCAGCTTGAGCGCGCCCTGGATGTCCTGAAAGGCATCCGTATTTTCAAAGCGCATCTTGCGAAAGCCCCCGCGCAGTCGGCCGCTCGATTATAATTCGTTGCCGGGGATGTGTGCGGTGAATAAGGCGACGGTTCGTCATTGACGAGCTAAAACAGGGAATGTGGAATGTATAAAAACAAAAAAGTGATTGTGGTCATGCCGGCTTTCAACGCCGAGAAAACTTTGCGCCGGACGCATGCGGAGGTTTTGGAACAGGAGCTTGTTGATTTGATCATTCTGGTGGATGATGCCAGCCACGACGATACTGTGGCGGTGGCGCGTTCGCTGCCGCAGGTTCGGACGCATGTCCACCCCACCAATCAAGGCTACGGCGCCAATCAAAAAACCTGTTATCGGCTGGCTTTGGAGGAAGGCGCGGATATTGTCATTATGGTGCATCCTGATTATCAGTACACGCCCAAACTTATTCCGGCCATGGCCTCGCTGATCGGGAACGGCCTCTACGATTGCGTGCTGGCTTCGCGGATTCTGGGCGGTTATGCCCTGAAAGGCGGCATGCCGCTTTGGCGTTATGTGGCCAACCGCGGGCTGACGTTGATCGCCAATTGGCTGTTGGGCGCCAAACTTTCCGAATATCATACGGGCTATCGCGCGTTTTCGCGCAAGCTGCTTGAGCAAATTGCGCTCGACAACAATTAGGATGATTTTGTTTTTGACAACCAAATGCTGGCCCAAATTATCTGGGCTGATTTCGGCATTGCCGAAATCAGTTGTCCAACGCGTTATTTTGATGAAGCTTCCTCGATCAACTTTGCGCGCAGCATCCGTTATGGCTTCGGATGTCTGGGCACGGCCTTTGCCTTTCGCCTGGCCAAAATCGGTTGGCTTGGTTCGCCGCTTTTTCCGGTCAGGACCGTGGCTCGGCCAACGAAATAGAGCCGGTTGGCATGCCGCTCCGGCTGCCGGAGCTTTGGCAGGCAACCCGGAAACGGCTGTTGATAATTTTTTACGGTCTTTCCGGCAGGGGATTAAGCCGTTACCAATAAAATTCTGCGCAAAGCGCGCCGGGAAGAACGTTCGAGCGTGGGGCGGACGGAAAATTAAAATTATCAATTAACAATTACCAATGTCTGATTTTCTGATTGTTTTATTGAAACTGGCCGTCATGTTTCTGGTTATGGCTTTCGGCTGGGTTGCGCGGCGGCGTAATTATCTGAACGATGCGGCAGGGCGTGTGCTAAGTCGCCTGCTGGTGGATATGATTTTCCCCGCCATGGTCTTTACCCAGATGCTGCGAACGGTTAATCCGCAGGTTTTACGCGCCGGCTGGTTTGTGCCGCTTTTGGGCGCCGGAGTAATTTTGCTGGCCAAACTGGTCGGGCAGGCGGGCATGCCGTTTTTCAGCCGGCAATCCGACCGGCGGACAGCGGTTTTTTTGGTGGCCATGCCGAATTGGGTCTATTTCCCGCTGCCGATTGTTGCGCAGCTTTTTGGCGATGCCGGTGTGCGCGACGTCTTGCTTTGCAATGTCGGCGCGCAATTAATGCTTTGGACCGTTGGAATCTGGACGCTGCGCGGCGCTCTTCCGTTGCGGGCGGCAATGCGCGAGCTGTTGGCGAATAACGGGTTGATGGCCACGCTGGCGGGCATCGTTGTGGCTCTGATTTTTCCCTTGGCGCGCGGCCTTGAGCAGATGACCTGCTGCGGTTTGGCAATTACTCCGGCGGCGGCGCTGGTGCAGGCGCTGGCGATGTTGGGGAGCTTGACGATTCCGCTTTCACTATTGGTGACGGGCGCGCAGTTGGGCGTTTTGAATCTGGCCGAACACTATCCCACGCGCGACTTTGTCGGCGTGATTGTCCTGCGCCTGTTTGTTGCGCCGCTGCTGACGATCGGGCTGATCGGTCTGGCGGCGTTTTTTGGCCTGCGTATTCCGGAAGTTCCGCGGATGACGACTTATTTAATTGCGGCCATGCCGGTGGCCATTAGTTGCAGCATTGTTACCGAGCGTTTTGGCGGCGATACGCTTTTGGCGGCGCGCGCCATTTTTTATTCAACTTTGGGGAGTCTTATAACTGTGCCTTTGTTGTATTGGGCTGTCAGGGGGGTGGGGTTATGACGGAAGGAATTTCATTATGCGTCTTGGCGGCGGGCGTTGCGGCCGCTTTGCTGGCTGGTATTGCCAAGACGGGTATACCCGGCATCGGGATCCTGGCTGTGCCGCTCTTGGTGATGGTGTTTCCGGCCAAGCAGGCGGTGGGGGTGCTCCTGCCGATTTTGATCGGCGCCGATCTCTGCGCCTTGATCTATTACCGGCGGCATGCCGACTGGAAAAAACTGTTTGAATTGTTTCCCTGTGTGGCGGCCGGCATTCTTTTGGGCGCTTTGGTTTTATGGAAAATTGACAGCGCCGGTTTAAAACCTTTGCTTGGCGCGCTTGTGCTGGCGTTGCTGGTGTTGGAGCTTGCGCGCCGCCGGTTTGGCTGGAAGAACATGCCGCATCATCCGGCTTTTATCATTGGCGTGGGAACCCTGGCCGGTTTTGCGACTACCGTCGGCAATGTCGCCGGGCCGATCATGAATATTTATCTCATCAGCAAAGGGTTGGAGAAACAGTCCTTTATGGGCACGGCGGCCTGGTATTTTTTTATTTTTAATTGCGTCAAAGTGCCTATTTATCTGGCTTTGGGCATGATCAACGGCCAAACTTTGCTCTTCGATCTCTGGATGATTCCCGCCATTGCGGGTGGCGCCCTGCTCGGGCGTTGGTTGATCAAGCGCTTGTCTGCGGAACGGTTCAAGTTGCTTGTGCTTTTACTGGCGGCTTTGGGCGGGCTCAAGCTGTTGTTTTAAAAAACGTGGCGCAGCATTTGCAGAATGAGCGGTCCGAGCATGATCAGAAAGACGGCCGGGAAAATGCAGGCGATCAGCGGAAAGAGCATTTTAACCGGAGCTTCATTGGCCAGTTTTTCGGCGCGCATAAAACGTTTGTTTCTGATCTGATCGGATTGAATGCGTAAAATTGCGCCCAGACTGGCGCCCAGTTCGTCGGCTTGCACAAGCGCGGTAACGAGAGATTGAATATCCGGCTGCCGTACGCGCTCGGCAAAGCGCAGCAGCGCTTCGCGGCGCGTTTTGCCGAGTTGGATTTCGAAGAGCATGCGCGATAATTCCTCGGCAATCGGATCCGGCGCCCTTCGTTCGATAATGTTTTTGATCGAGGTCATGAAATCAAGCCCGGCTTCGACGGAAAGTGTCAGCAGATCCATCACGAACGGGAGCGCTTTCATGATCAGTTTGTGGCGCAGTTTAATCGCCTGCGTGAGCCACCAGGATGGGTAAACTATCATCCAGAGCAGAAAGGCTCCGGACAAGGTAATCAGTCTGCTGGATCCGCTTGAAGCGGAAGGTTCCTGAAGCCAGAGATAAAGGCTGATGATCGGTATAAGCAGGATGGGTGTGATGATGAGCGGAATCAGCGCGCGCAGCGCCAGAAATTCGGCGGGCGAAATAATATCGTCAAATCCTCCCGCAGCGAGTCGGACGGCGTTTTGGGCGCGCGCTTCGCGAAAACGCGGTTTTTGGAAGAACAAGGCCGAATTGGAAGCCATGGGCAAAATCAGTCTGAACAAAAAAGGCAGGCGTCTTTCCTGCCGCCGTCCGTCGGCCATCGTAACGTAGGTGATGGTAAGCGCGGTTTGCGCCAGATGCCAGGCTATGCCGGCCGCGAATGCGGCCCAGCCTAGCCCCAGTAAAACCGGAATTACATTGTTGAAAGCGGATGGCATGGTTTGATTAAATGTCAATATTGATGATTTTGCGGATGAGAAGTGCGCCAATTCCTTCCAGGATCAGCATTGCTGTCAGAATCAGCCATCCTGTTGGCGACGCGAAAAATGCCGCCATCATGGCCGGATCAATGATGAACATGGCCAGGGCCAAGCCGAGCGGCATAATTCCAACAATGATGCCCTGCATGCGTCCCTGCGCCGTCAGCGTGTTGATGCGGCCTTGAATACGGATGCGGTCGCGGATAACGGCGGCGATTTTGTCAAAAACCTCCGTCAGGTTTCCGCCTGTCCGGCGGGCGATTTCAATGGCGCGAATCATCAGAGTCAAATCCTCGCTGCGGACACGGCTTTCCATGTTGTCGAGCGCTTCCTCGAATTTTACGCCCACCCGGAGTTGCTGGAGG